>JANPOR010000150.1:0-38152 GCA_031428075.1 Hymenobacter sp.
CGGACCTTTTTAACTCACGGCGCCTTGCTTTCAACGTTTAACCGCCTCCAGCACTGGGGCTCTGGGCAATTCGCAGTTGAACGCTATTTTACTACTGGCAGCCAGCAACTAAACCGGAATCAGGTTGTGCGGGTTGATGACGAATTTTTTGGCCACACCGCTGTCAAACTCGGCGTAGCCTTTAGGGGCGTCGTCGAGGGTGATGACTTCCACGTTCACGGCTTTGGCAATCTGCACTTTGTCGTAGAGAATGGCCTGCATGAGCTGGCGGTTGTAGCTGAGCACGGGCGTTTGGCCGGTGTAGAAAGAGTGGCTTTTGGCCCAGCCCAGGCCGAAGCGAATGGACAGGTTGCCGGTCTTGGCGGCCTTTTCCTCGGCGCCGGGGTCGGCGGTCACGTACAGGCCGGGGATACCGATGGAGCCGCCCGCGCGGGCAATTTCCATGAGCGAGTTGAGCACTGCCGCGGGCACTTCCGTTTTCGCTTGCGCGCCGTGGCCGCTGGCCTCAAACCCCACGCAGTCGACGGCACAGTCCACTTCGGGCACGCCCAAAATCTGGGCAATCTGGTCCGCCAGGTTGGCGTCCTGGTTCAAATCCACCGTTTCGCAGCCGAAGGAGCGGGCGTGAGCCAGACGGGCTTTGTTCATATCGCCCACGATGACCACGGCGGCCCCCAGCAGCTGGGCCGACGCCGCGGCGGCCAGGCCTACCGGGCCGGCCCCGGCGATGTACACGGTGGCCCCGGGGCCCACGCCGGCCTTCACGGCCCCGTGGAAACCGGTCGGGAAAATATCACTCAGCATGGTCAGGTCGCGGATTTTCTCCATCGCCTGGGCCTTGTCGGGAAATTTCAATAGATTAAAATCGGCGTAGGGCACCATCACGTACTCGGCCTGCCCGCCTACCCAGCCGCCCATGTCGACGTAGCCGTAGGCCCCGCCGGCGCGGCCTTCGTTCACGGTCAGGCAAATGCCGGTTTTCATTTCCTTACAAGTGCGGCAGCGCCCGCAGGCCACGTTGAAGGGCACCGACACGAGGTCGCCTTTTTTCAGAAACTCCACGTCGGTCCCAGTTTCGATGACTTCGCCCGTGATTTCGTGGCCCAGCACCAAGCCGGCGGGGGCCGTGGTGCGGCCGCGCACCATGTGCTGGTCGGAGCCGCAGATGTTGGTAGACACCACTTTCAGGATGACGCCGTGGGTAATGGTCCGGCCCTTGGGGTTTTTCAGCTCGGGGAAATCGATGCTTTGCACTTCGACCTTGCCGGGGCCCAGGTACACGACGCCTCTGTTACTAGCCATAAAATTGCAGGGTTAAGGGATGGGAAATAGATGAAAATAGAGCGTCATGACTTGCTGCGCTTGGCACGACGCTCTATCAAACGGCTTTTACTTGCCAGCCACGGCGTTCATACCGGCCTCGGCCACGGCGTGGTCGTCTTCCACGGCGCTGCCCGACACGCCGATGGCTCCGATAACTTTGCCGCTGCCGTCTTTAATGGGCACGCCGCCGGGGAACGTAACGAGGCCGTCATTGGAGTGTTCGATGCCAAAGAGCGAGCCGCCGGGCTGCGAGAGCGAGCCGATGACGCCGGTGGGCATGTCGAAGTAACGGGCCGTACGGGCTTTCTTCATGGAGATGTCGAGCGAGCCGAGCCAGGCGTCGTCCATGCGGGCGAACGCAACGAGGTTGGCCCCGGCATCGACCACGGAGATGTTCATCTTAACGCCCATTTCGAGGGCTTTTTGGTGGGCGGCCTGCACAGCGGCTTGGGCTTGCTCAAGGGTGATGTTCATGGTGGTTTTGGGGAAAATTATGAGGTTGAAAAAAGGTATTCTGCAAAGAACCGGATTTTACGGGTTCTGGTTGGGCGCGATTATCGAATTGTGACGGTACCCGACCAACTTTGCGACGATAGATTACGATTTACCGGCCCTGCCACCCGCCGCCGGGCCCCGGGCCCGACCTTTGCGCCATGCACACCCTCGCCCAACTCCGCGCCGGACAGCTGGCCGGCCATACGCGCCTCGACTTATCGGAAGGCCTGACGGAGTTTCCGCCGGAGATTTTCGACCTGGCCGACTCGCTCGAAATCCTCAACCTCTCGGGCAACGCCCTCTCGGCCCTGCCCCCCGACTTTGGACGGCTGCGCAAGCTGCGCGTCCTGTTTTGTTCAGACAATCAGTTCACCGAAGTACCCGCCGTGCTGGGCCAATGCCCGCAGCTGAGCATAGTGGGCTTCAAGGCTAATCAGATTCACACGCTGCCCGCGGGGGCGCTCACGCCGGCCCTGCGCTGGCTCATTCTTACCGATAACCGGCTCGAAGCCCTGCTGCCCGAGCTGGGGAATTGCCTGCGCCTGCAAAAGCTGATGCTGGCCGGCAACCACCTCACGCACCTGCCCGACGCCCTGGCCAACTGCCGCAACCTGGAACTGTTGCGCCTGGCTGCCAATCGCCTGGAGGCCCTGCCGGCGTGGCTGCCGCAGCTGCCGCGCCTAGCGTGGCTGGCCTATGCCGGCAACCCGTTTTATGCGCAGACAGAAGTCGAGATCGAAGCCCGGCACCCGATTGCTACCATCGATTGGAACGATTTGGCGCTAGAAGAGCAGTTGGGCGAAGGAGCATCGGGCGTCATCTACCGAGCCCGGTGGCGGCAAGGACCCGACCAACCGCCGCAAGCCGTGGCCGTGAAAATATTCAAGGGGACGGTGACCAGCGACGGGCTACCGCACAGCGAGATAGCCGCCTGCATTAGCGCCGGGGCCCACCCCAACCTGATTCCCATCGCCGGTAAAGTCACCCACCATCCAGCCGGCGCCGAGGGCTTAGTGATGGCACTGATTGATCCGGCATTTGGCAACCTGGCCGGGCCGCCAAGCCTGGCCACCTGCACCCGCGACGTGTACACCCCCGGCACGGCGTTTGGGCTCGCCGCCGTGCTGCGCCTGGCGCGGGGCGTGGCTTCGGCGGGGGCACATTTGCATGCCCAGGGCATCCTGCATGGCGATTTGTATGCCCACAACATCCTGCACGCCGCCGATGGTACCGCCCTGCTCGGCGACTTCGGCGCGGCCTGCTTCTTCGACCCCG
Source organism: Hymenobacter sp. (assembly GCA_031428075.1). GTDB lineage: Bacteria > Bacteroidota > Bacteroidia > Cytophagales > Hymenobacteraceae > Hymenobacter. The sequence goes on from JANPOR010000150.1 coordinate 3,094, forward strand.
CCAGCCCCGGGGGCCCCGCCTTGCAACGGCTGGAAGTGCGCGCTTTCGCCTGTTTGCTCGAAGAGCTGCTGGCCCACTGCAACGCGCCCGCCACCTCGCAAGTCGTGCGGGCCCTGCGGGAATTGCAGCGCCGCTGCGGCCAGCCAGAAGTAGCGGCCCGCCCGCTGTTTGCAGAAGTTGTGGAGGCGCTGGCCGCGGCCGGTAGCAGCGGACGGCAACGTACCGTTAGGGCCCCGGAACAGTCGCCGGGTACCGATTCAGCAGCTTGAGCAGCACGCCGTTGGTCCACCCGAAGCCGTCTTGCAACGGGTATTCGCCGCCGCCAGCTTTGAGCTGAGTGTCCACCACGTTATATTTCTCCAACAACTTACCGGTTTGCGCGAACACGCGCACGTTCAGGGCCATCCAGCGCTGGGCAACGGTGCGGGCTAGGTCGTGGTCGCCGTAGCGTTCCAGCCCTTCGATGGCCAGCCACTCTAGGGGAGCCCAGGCGTTGGGCGCGTCCCACTGCTGCTTGGTGATGGCCAGAGTAGTTATGAGGCCCCCGGGCTTCAAAAATTTGGTGCGCAGCCCGGCCGCCACTTGCTTGGCCTGGGGGGCTGTGGCCAGCCCAAACGCCAGCGGAAACACCCCGGCTAACGTTTGGTGCGGGGATTGCCGGCGCTGTCGCCAGTTGTAATCCACGAACCAGCCCAACTGCGGGTTCCAGCAGTAGGTCAGCAACGCCTTCCGCCGCCGGGCCGCTTGGGTGCGGAAATCCTTGGCCCGGAGCGCATTACCCTGCAGTTCGTAGGCGCGGGCCAGCAGCTGCTCGGTGCGGTATAGCAGGCAGTTTAGGTCCACGGGCACGATATCAGTGGTTTGAATGGCTCCCAGCGTACCGGCCGGCCCAAACCAGCGGCTGCTGAAATCCCAGCCCGAGGCCGCTGCGGCGCGCACGTTGCGGTAGAACTGCGCGGCCGGCTGCGGGCTGCTGTGCTGGGCGGCCACGTCTTCGGCGTACGACTCTTCGCGGGGCTCGGTGCTGGCATCCCAATAGCGGTTCAGGACCGCACCGCCGGGCAGGTGCACCACGGGGCCCCGTACCTGGCCGGCGGGCATCGACGCGGCCCGGGCCATCCAATAGCGGTACTCGCGCAACATGGGCTCCTGGTAGCGAAGCAATACGGTATCGCCCTCGCTTTTGGCCAGCAGGGCCACCATAGCGGCGAAAAACGGCGGCTGCGAGCGGGTGAGGTAATAGGTACGGTTGCCATTGGGCACGAAGCCGTAGCGGCCAATCAGGTAAGCGAAGTTGTCGAGCATGTGCCGGATCAATGGGGTCCGGTGACTTTCCTGCAGGCCCAGCATGGTGAAGTACGAATCCCAGTAGTACACCTCCCGGAACCGCCCGCCGGGCACGAGGTAAGGGTGCGGCAGCGGAACGAGCGACGAGCCAACCGGGGCCCCCGCCGCGTCGGGGCGGCGCTCCAGCACGGTCCACAGCGTGTCGAGGTGGCGGCGGATGCCGGCGGCCACGTCGCTGTGGTAGGACCCGCCCGCGGCGGCCGGCGGCCGGAAGTGCGCCGCTGTGAAGGCCTTCAGGTCGAAGCCCAACTGGCCGTGTTGCGCCTGGTAGTCGCGCTCAATATCGGCCGGGGCACCCAGCGGCGTCGCGTCCACAAACGTTTTGCCGTCCGGGTACACCCGGCCCAGCTGCACCGCCTCGAACAAACCGGGGTAGAGTTGCCGGGGCGAGGGCTGCCCGGCAACGTGGCCGGCCCAAAGGAGCAGAAGAGCGAATAATAGCTGTTTCATAAACGGGGAGAGAAGTTGCCGGACCAGGTTCTACCTGAACTGGTTCGGTCCCGCAAGTTGCGCACAGCACGACGCACATTATCCTACTTACATAAGCTACCCATAGATTACAGCTACCTACAGATTACGTACGCTACCTATAAAATTACGGCGGGCTTGCCCCGAACGCCGCCCCGCCGCCCTAGCTTCGCGCCATGAAAACGCTGTATCTCTTTCGCCACGCCAAATCCAGCTGGAGCTTCGACGATCTGAGCGACCAGGAGCGCCCCCTCAACGACCGGGGCCGCGACGACGCCCCGCGCATGGGCCAGGCTCTGGCCAAACGCGGCATCCGGCTCGACGCGCTGGTCAGTTCCTCGGCGGTGCGAGCCCTGAGCACGGCCGTGCTGGTGGCCCGCGAGCTTAGTTTTCCGCACGACAAAATCAGCGTCGACCCCGCCATCTACCGCGCCGACGCCGCGGCGCTCATCGCCATCGTCCAAGCCCTGCCCGAGGCGGCCGGGTCGGCGCTGCTCGTGGGCCACAACCCCACCATAACCGACGTGGCCAACGCGCTTTCGCCCACCTCGTTCAACGAGTTGCCCACGGCGGCCGTGGTGTGCCTGCACTTCGCCACCGACCGCTGGGCCGATCTGGACCGCGCCAACGCCGAGTTTTATTTCTACGACTGCCCGAAGAACGTCGGTTAGGACTTTTGTCATTCCGAGCGCAGCGAGGAAGCTGGTGCCTCCTTTGGCCAATGTGCACTCCAGGTTCCTCGCCGCGCTCAGATAATCAAAGGTTATTTAATATCTTATCAGGTAGTTCGATAATTAAAAAAGGCCCGGTGCAGTTGCATCTAGCAACAATTTGGTAATGAACCGTGGGGTCCCTGTGGCGTACTTCCGCTTTGCCCCGTCGGAGCCGGCCGCGTATTAACTGCTACCTGATTAAATGAAAACCCTCTCCCGCGACCTGAGTTGGCTGCGCTTCAACGCGCGGGTGCTGCAAGAGGCCCAGTGTGAAAACGTGCCGCTGCTGGAGCGGCTCAAGTTTCTGGCCATTTTCAGCAGCAACCTCGACGAGTTTTTCAAGGTGCGGGTGGCCACGCTGCGGCGGCTAGTCAAGCTTAAGAAGAAAACCCGCGCCCAACTTGAAGAAAGCCCCAAGCGGCAGCTGAAAGCGGTATTGGCTGAGGTACAGCGCCAGCAAGAAGCTTTCGGGGCCACCTTCCGCAAGCAGCTGCTACCGGCCCTGAATACGGCTCGCATCCACCTGCTGGGCGAAGACGAGCTGAGCGATGTGCAACGGGCCTGGGTGCTGGACTACTTTGAAAAATCAGTGCGCGACCTGCTCTCGCCGGTGGTGCTCGATGATACCCTGCATCACTTGTTTTTGAAGGGCCAGGCCGTGTACCTCACGTTCTTTCTCACCGAGCCCCGCCCTGGGCATAAGGGTACCGAGACCGAACGAGTGCTGGCCATGGAACTGCCCACCAAGCGCTACGGCGGTCGCTTCGTCAAACTGCCACCAGCGGGCGACGAGCGGTGCGTGATGTTCCTCGACGACGTAATACGCGTGGGAGCCCCCAGACTGTTTCCCGCCTACGCCTGTGTGGCCGTGGGCGCCGTTAAGCTGAGTCGCGACGCCGAGCTGGACATTGAGGAAGAAGTGTCGGACGACTTACTGGCTAAAATTCGTAACAGCTTGGCCAAACGCGCCATCGGCTATCCGGCCCGCTTGCTTTACGACCCCGAAATGCCTTCTGAGGCGCTACGCGCCATCAAGCAAAAAACCGGCATCACCGACGACGAACTCGTAGCGGGCAGCCGCTACCACAACTTCCGCGATTTTTTTGGCTTTCCAGATTTTGGGCAGACCAATTTGCGGTATCCCGCTTGGCCGCCCCTGCCCCACCCTACGCTGCCGCGCACGGGCATGCTGGCCGCTATCGGCCGGCGCGACCACCTCCTGAACTCGCCCTACCAGAGCTTCGATTATGTAACGCGCCTATTGCGCGAAGCCGCCACTGACCCGCAGGTATCGGCCGTGGCCATCACCCTTTACCGGGTGGCCAGCAAGAGCGTGGTGGCCAAAGCCCTCCTGAAAGCTGTGAAAAACGGCAAGCAGGTAACGGTGGTGGTCGAACTAAAGGCCCGCTTCGACGAAGAATCCAACATTCATTGGGCCGAGAAGCTGCAAAAAGCAGGGGCCCACGTCATCTTCACCCCGCCCGAACAGAAAGTTCATGCCAAGCTGCTGCTGATTACACGGCGCGAAGCGGCCGAAACTACGCGCCAGTACGCCTACCTCAGCACCGGAAACTTTAACGAAGATACCAGTCAGCTCTACACCGACCACAGCTTATTCACGGCTGATGAGCGCCTGACGCGGGAGGTAGCGGCCATATTCAACTACTTCCACGACCGGCAGGCCCCACCCGTGCTGGAGCACTTATTGCTGGCCCCGTTTACGCTGCGTCCGCGCCTGAATGAGCTGATTGACCACGAAATCAGGTTGGCCCACAAGGGTTATCCGGCGTCCATTATCCTCAAAATGAATGCTCTGCAAGACCCCGACATGATTGCCAAGCTTTACGCCGCCAGCCGGGCCGGAGTATACGTCGAGCTGCTGATCCGCGGCATTGGCTGCCTGCTGCCGGGCAAGGCTGGGCTGAGCGAAAACATTAGCCAGCGCGGCATCGTGGACCGCAACCTCGAGCACAGCCGGGTGTACGTGTTCGGCAACGGCGGCGAAGAAAAGGTGTTTATATCGTCGGCCGACTGGATGACCCGCAACCTCGACCGCCGGGTGGAGGTCGCCTTTCCGCTACTCGACGAAGTTCTGCGCGCCGAGGTGCGCCAACTGCTCGACTTCCAGCGCCACGACAACGTGAAGGCCCGCGACTTTGATAACCAGTTCATTCTGCCCGACCCCGCCGGCACCCCTCGCGTGCGGGCCCAAGAGGCAACATACCAGTGGCTAAAAAAGCAGAAAAGGCGACCTTAGGGCCCTACAGCATTCTATAAACAATTCTTACGCCATACCCGCGCACGATTTAGGCCACAATTTGCCCGATTCATTGCATTACAAAAGCACCACGATTTTCGCCTCGCTGTATTGCGCCTTTTTCGTTAGTCAGGTGGTGAGTAATTAAACACTTATTATTTGGGTTGTGGTGTTTTTATGTCTTGCATATAGGCCATAATCCCCCCTTTCAGATTATAAAGGTTATCAAATCCAAAGTCGTTTTCTAACTGTCTTATAGCTTTGGCACTGCGGCCTCCTGTTTTGCAATGCACCACTACCTTTCTATTTCGATCAATTTTGTCGATATTATCTATGACCGTTCCCAGGGGAATTAGCAGTGCATTCAAGTTCATATCATCGTGCTCATACTGTTCCCGAACATCAATAAACTGAAAATCCTCGCCTTCTACCTGCCACTCATAAAGTTGGATGGCAGTAATCTCTTTAATAGGCCTCTCAACCGCTTTCATACCGCAGAACTGTTCATAGTCTATCAGTTTATGGATGGTTGGGTTTTCCCCATTGAGAGGGTTAGTCGGGTTTCGTCTAATATTAAAAATTCTCGATTCGAAGCTCAGGGCGTCGAAGTTAAACAAGCGGCCACTCAGAATTTCCCCTATGCCCGTAATGACTTTGATGACCTCCAGCGCTTGTAGACTACCGATAATACCGGGAAGAACCCCCAGCACACCGCCTTCTGCACAACTTGGCACCAACCCTGGAGGCGGGGGAGTAGCGTACATATCGCGGTAGTTAGGGCCTACTTCGCCATCACTATTCCGGTAATTGAACACGGAAACCTGGCCTTCAAACTGAAGAATGGAAGCATAAACATTTGTCTTCCCAAGGAGTACACAAGCATCGTTTACCAAATAACGGGTGGGAAAATTGTCTGTGCCATCGGCAACTACATCATATTCTTGAATAAGGGACAATGCGTTTTCGGGAATCATTTGGGTGTTGTACACCTCAATTTGAATGTAAGGATTCAGCGCTTGAAGCCTGTGCTTGGCCGCGTCTGCTTTTAACTGGCCGATTTCATCCACACCAAATAAAACTTGGCGTTGTAAATTACTATCCTCCACTACATCAAAATCCACGATGCCAAGAGTACCTACCCCGGCCGCTGCTAAATAAAGCAATAGTGGGCTTCCCAGACCACCCGAGCCAATCACAAGCACTCTAGCCGCTTTTAGTTTTTTCTGAGCTTCTAAGCCAAACTCAGGTATAATGATGTGGCGATTATAACGGGCTAATTCCTCCCGTGAAAATTGTATATCCTCGAAGTTCATACAGATTATTCTACTGGGTGTTTAATACCTCCAGCTATGGCAGGCACAATGCTGATAATCGTATTCTCCTTTACTAGCGTTTGTTCCTGCTCCAAGACGCGGATGTCGTCGTCATCTACAAAGATGTTAATGAACGATGGAATTCCTCCATTTTTATTACGTAAAATACTCTTAAGTTCAGGGTAATGGAAACCCAACTCATCAAGAACGTCAGACACTTTTTTTGCTGAAACTTGGACTCGGGCGGCGTTACCAGTGAATTTTCGCAGTGGTGTTGGAACAATTACAGTTGCCATAATTTTAAAAGTTGGAAAGTGAATTAGTGATTTTTATTTGTTCTTCTTTAAAACGATTGTCATTGGTCAAGCGCCACGAACGCATTTCGTCGAACGTCTTATTTAAGACTGAAACAATGATATATGAGAAATATGGTAGCGCTAAAAGCCTGTCATACTCCGAAGGAAGGGCCGAATGCTGTGGGTGAGAATGATAGACGCCGAGTAGTTGAAGATACTGTTGCTCGGCAAATCTTTCAGCAAACATATAATCTTTAGGGGCAATTTTAAAACTGTAGCGCTTATCGCCTTGCTGAGCATTTGTGACAGCCATGATTTTAGTAATTACACGCGAATCAACATTATCATAGCCAAAAACAAAGCCGCAACACTCGTCTGCTGAAGATTCGACATGTGCCTTAATTCCTTCCAACAAATCTGCTTTAATATGCAACATGCCACTTGTTTCTGTACCCTACCCAAGTTATTTCCATCTTTCTAATATCACCCCACCGCATTCAGATTCCGCAGAGAGGTGTAAAAGGCTATTTTAATAAGATGAGGTATTTTTATTATATTATTAAACACTTTACCAGAACCTGCTTCTCAAGAGCAGACTTGTCTGCATTTAACGCCTTTTTCGCAAATTATAAACACTCAGATCACGAAGTTACAGAGTTTACCAATAGCTTTCTACCATGAATTAGGTTCTCAGCTTGGTTATGGTACTCACTGCCCTCTAAAGACTCAAGTAGTAAGGGAATCATTACCCCGTAGTCAGAAACGTTAGCTTTTGCGATTTCCAACAATTGCGGTTCCAGGCCCCAGTTCAGAATGTTCATTGTTTCATTCTTAGCCACTCCTTGCAACATGTCCCTGACAAGTTCCTTCAAGCCTTCAACTAAGCATTTTTTGGTTTCTTCCTCCCCTTCTACCGTTTGTAGCTTATACAATACTTGCTCCAGCGTAGATTTATTAATCGGACAGATGTGGGAGATTACAATATCTTCGTCTTGATTATGGCTTCTGTGCTTATTCTCATATACATTAATGAGAAGATTGAGTTCTGCAGGATCCGACCAATCTAATTGGCCCCGAAAAAACTTTTCAGTATAACCATTTGGATTACCTTGAAAAATAGCAGGAATATCTCTACCAGAATGTTTGATATGGTACAAGGCCATCTGTAGACTCTCGGTCGGCCATTCTAAATTCCTAACCAGAAGAAATTTACACTGCCTATCTTCAGAATAGATCAGTGCATTTAGCATAAGGCATGCCGCTTCCCCTACATTCTGGGCAGTTACAAATTTGCCAGGAGAATGAACAGCCACATAATTTTGATTATCACTTGCATCCCTTAATTGCCTATCCATTAAGCTATTGTCGAGGATATGAGTAAACCTGACCATTGAATACTTGATGCTGCTCTCTTTAGAATAAGTAGCTAAGATAAATTCACAAATCTTCTTGGTAGCAGCGTAAATTTCTTCTGTAAAATACCTGCTCGATTTTCCGGTAGACGAGAATACACATTGCTTAACTGTTCCGATGCGTTCACATGCTTTTACTATGTTAAGAGTTCCTAAAATATTGGTTTGTACCGTATGGACGATGTAGGTTTCAGCATATCCAGGATCACGCTGTGCAGCAGTATGAAAAACAAAGTCTGGGCGATGAACAGAGAAAGCAGATTCAACGGCTTGTAAATCTAAAATATCACATGCAACATAAACGACATTGCCTTTGTGAATAGCTGCAGTATATGCGGATGGACCTTCGTAGTTATCCAGGATAATAATGCGTTTTACATTAAATCTCAACAACTCCTTGACTAAGGAGGAGCCAACACAACCTAAGCCTCCAGTCACAAGACAGGTGCTTCCTCTTAACTCATTGTTAATTTTTTCAAATGGCAGGCTTAACTTTCTCTCTCTTGCTGAGCTAAAAGGATGCCTTTCTAATTGATTATCCAAGTCACACAATTTAATTAACTGCCTTGTCAGCTTTGTTAACTCAGTATATGTGGCTCTATCACTTACATGGGGAGATAATGCCCAGATGCTTTCGTATATTTTTTCCATCTCATTCTTTCATATTAAATTTTTACGTGCATATTTTTAGTTATAGATATAGCAAAAAATATTATGCTGCCTTTCTCTTTGTCGGCACACAATCCTTTGGCATTATTTCTACTCTAGCAGATGCTGATTACATATTCCATTTGTAATTCCGCTTTTTTATACATGGTCGATAAACTTTCCTATATGTGGAATGATACAACAACTATAAAAAGAGGTCATGAATCGCCTGTCATTCGGGTTCTATTGTGTACAATTTATTGGAGCAGCATAGTCAAGACGACAATTGGGTAAGACAGGTTGGCTCTCAGACCTAGATTGGTGAAACAGGCGATAGACCAAGGCAGAGCACCGACGATCGGGATTAGAAGTAGGCATCCAAGTGGTGAGCGCCTTGTAATAAGCTTCTCAAAGGGGAGCAAAAACCCCGCCGTAAAGTAGCAAATTTTGAATATTACTCAGACCGTCTCGATCTAAGCAGTGCGGAGGAGGTTGCCCTGTATATGCTTACCCGTTTAGCCATTTAGTAAAGCGCTGAGAAGCAGAGACGGCCTGTTTAGATTTTGCAGAGTTCATAAAATTCAAGGCTTGGAGTTGGATGTTGTAGTTGTGTTTCCACTCGCCCGCGGAGGCGTGCGTGGGCCAGCGCATGGAATGCATATGACAGATTACGCACGGCAGAACCAGCTTTTTCAGTATCCTATACAGGCGTTTTGCGTGGGTTGCCTAGCTCAGATACTGCAATATAACGCCGCTTTTCTCCATGCACATGACAACAAAGCACTGTCATTCGGTTTATTCGCTATATTATACTTATTTTAAAAATAATACAAATTATTAGTGATACTAACGGATGGTTATGGTAAAATTTATTTTTGTCATCAATAATGTGTATCACGCCGCCTCGCCTTCGCGGCTCTTGGGTCAGTTTTTCGTATCCGGCTCTTTTTTAGCCAACAGCCTTGAGCCTCAGGCGAAACTCGGGGCCGCTAGCCGCTGGCCGCGCACCAGCAGCTGATAACCACAACGGGGGCCCTGCGTCGTGCTAATTATGGTGATGGTGGGCTCCCAGCGAGTCCGCTACTAGGTTTATAGTCCCCAGGTATGATGGTGTATTTTCCGGCCGTAGTCAACGCAAGCAGCCTCCCTACTAGTATAATTAAAGGCTGCGCTAGAACAAAAAGTTAAACCCGATGAACACCAGTTTCTCCTCGCCCACCGTGTAAGTCACGTTGACGATGGCTTGCTTCAGCACGTCGACGTACACGCCACCGCCGAAGCCCGTGTGGAAGGCGTCGATGCCGGTGCGCACGTCCACGTCGGAGTATACGCGACCTGCATCGGCCAGGCCCAGGAGGCCGAGCTTGCCGGGGAAGATGTAGGCGTTGAAGCTAAACAGCTGCAAGCGAGCCTCAAAGTTGCCGTAGAGGGCCGTGCGGCCGGCGTAGCGCGTGCGGCGGAAACCACGCAGGTTGGTGGTGCCGCCCAGCGTGTTAGCTTGGTAGAAGCGGTAATCGCCCAGGTTGTGCTGCACGCCCACCCGCCCGGCGTAGGTGATGTGAAACGGAAAATTGGGTGTGAGATAAGCGCTGATTTCCGAGCTGAGCCGGCCGTAGGTGAGCTTCTCGCTGTTGAGCTGCCAATTGTACTGCGCTTCGTTATGCCAGCGCAGGCCAATGCGCGGGTCTTTGTCTTCCGACACGGCGTCGATGTCGAAATAGAACAGGGCCCCGAGGTACTCGTTGGACTTGAAATCGGAGGAGCGCACACCGAAGCGGCGGTTCTCGAAGCCCGCCCCGATGCTGTCGCTGATGACCTTGCCGATAGGGTCGCTCTCCACCCGGAACTGGTCGTACTGGGGCCCAAAGCCCACCTTGATGAAGTTCAGAATGTGGCGCTCCAGCGTAGGGGCGATGTAAAAACGGTTGAAGCGCACCCGGTACGAGTTATTGATAGTACGGTTAGTGGCTTGGCTCACGGCTTTGTCGCGGGCCACCAAGTTCTGCGAATCGTTGCCGAGCCCGAAGAAGTTGTAGAGCAGTTGGGGGCCGTAGTACTGGGCTGCCACGTGCAAGTCGATGTGCCCAAAAACACGGGTGAACTGGCCCTGGTAGCGCAGGTTGAAAGCCTCACGGGCGGGAGCAAAGTTGGCTGTTAGGGTTTGCTCCGAGCTGAAGGGTTCGCGCCGGAAACCGTAGCGGCGGTGCATGATGCCCCCTCCGATAAGGAAACCGTCGTCGATATTGTAGCCAAAAAACACGGCCGGCCCGGTGTAGTTCAGGCGGTAGTCCTTGAGGTCGAAGCGCTTGGGATGATCATAGCGGCTTACGTCGGTGCCGGGCTCAAGGCGCAGGCGGGCTTCCTTACCTGTCAGCACCACGTTGCCGGTGTCGGCGTCGTACACCTGGGTGCGGTGGCGGATACCGGCCACGCGCGAACGGTCAATAATCGAGTCGCGCCCCGTGCCGCCGATGATGCGCAGCTTAATGGCCTTGCGTACGTCGCCGCTCACTTCGAACACGTCCTGCCCGGCAATACCGTAGAGGCGCAGCTCGTCAGTCACCTTCACGTCCAGGGTGCGGTCGTAAAGCACCTTCGTTAGCTTGCCATTTTTGCTAATTTTCTGTACCAGCACGCGGGTTTTGCCGTCGGGGCGGCGCTCCACGGTGAACTTCTCGCTTTTCTGCGAGCCGCGCACCTCCACGATGTTGGCCAGCAGGTCGGCGTACTTGCCAGCCACGTCGGGCAGCAGGGCCCTGCGACTCTTGAGCTTGGCCACGATTTCGACGCCGTGCAGCGCATAGATCTGGACCGGCCATCTATCCCGAAAGGCTTTTTCGATGACCTCGTCAGTCAAGTGCGCCTTCAGGTATTCGGCCTGCTCCACCCACTGCTCCTTGCTCACGCCGCTCATAAACGTGCGGTCGTTGCTGAGGGCCGTCTGGTTCAGGCCCTTGTAGTCGGCGTAGTCATAGCCAAAGTTCTGGAAGTTGCGCACCGCAAACTTGCGGCTGATGAGGTAGGGCAGTAGCCCGTCACCCTTGAAAAAAGCGATGTCGCGGTCCTTGGGCACGGCCACGTAGGTGCGGTCGCCGTCTTGGTTTTTCTGCTCGCTCCAGCGCCACTGGTCCTCGTGGCGGTCCCAGTCGCCAATCCACATATCGAACAGGCGCGAGCGCGCAAAGGCCACCTGGTCAACTTGGTTGTCGTTGTCGTCGAGCAGTTTTTTGAGCATCTTGTCGGTGTCCACCAGCTTCTTGGCGAAGTCCAGGCTGGCCACGTCGCTCTGGTTGTCCTTCACGTCCTCCTCTAGGGCAACGGGCGTGTTGGCGAACTGCTGGTAGTACTGGCCCAGCAGCGGGTCGGCGGGGATGAAGCGCGGCACCGGGTTGGTGTGCAAAATGCCGGCGGCCGCTCCCAGCGGCGGCAGCGCAAACGAGGCGTATGGGTGCTGGGCCGATACCTGATCTTGCAGCACGGCCTTGGCCAAGCCGGTGCGCAGGGCCTCGGGCAGCACGGCGGCGGGGTCTTTGTCGATGGTGCGCAGCGTGAAGCCGTGGCCGGCCTCGTTGCGCAGCTTCAACGAAGCAGTTTGCTTGCCGCCGCCAGTTTTGTAGGCCGTGAGGCCGCCTTTTTCCGTGGCAATGTCGAGCACCCGGAAAGCCACCGGCGTGGCCCACTCAGCACGGTAGTGCTCGCCCAACAACCAGTTGTGCAGCTTGCCGTGGCGATTGTAGGTCGGGTTGACGGCCAAGGTGCGCAGGCTGTCGCGGCCAAAATCGGGGCGGTGGGCCGGCAGGCCCACGACAGAGGCCTCCGGTTTATCGCCGTCTTTTTTCTTGTGTCTCTTGCTTTTTTTCCCTGATTCGTTAGCTGGGGCGGCGGCCACCACGCCCTTATCGGCGCGGACGTAAAGCTGGGTGCGAAACACTTGGTGAGCGGTTTCGCCCTTGCCATCGGGCACCAGAAACTCGGCCCACACCTGCCCATCATCGTAGTAGTTCACGCGGGCGTAACCCTTTTCCTTATCGGAAAAAACGGCCCCGCCGCCGGTGCCGGGCTTTACGTGCTGGGTTTTGCAGCCCGAGCCGCTGGTAATATAATGGGCGTTGCCCTCCTTAAAATACTGAAGGTTGTGCTCGTGGCCGTTGGTGTAAACGACGTTCGGGTACTTGGCAAAAATGTTGGTCAGCGCCTCTTTGTAGGCCTGATAAGCCGGGTAGGCCAGGTCCTGACTGATGCCGCCGTACTTGCGGGCAAACGGGTAAATTGACCCAATCACCGGCAGCGGCACAAAGGCGTACTTGAATACGATGCTGAGCGGGAAAATGTGGTCGGCCAGCGTGAAATAGCCGCCGTGAATGCCGTCGGAGTACAGCGGGTGGTGGGCCGCAATCAGGATGTGCTTGTCCTGGTTGCGGGCGATGATACCTTCCACTTCGGCGTAGATGTCGGCGTCGGTGGCGATGCCGCAAAAGCCATTAGCGGGCCGCAGCTCAACCGGCGTCAGGAACCACTGCGAGTTCAGGAAAATCAGCACTAAATTGTCCTGCACCCGCACTTCGTAGGGCCCCGGGCAGCCGTCGCGCGGCAGCAAAAAGTCGCCGGTGTAGCTGAACACGGTCGAATCTTTTTTCAGATAGTTTTCCGTGAACTCCTGCTCGCGGTTCACCTGGGCCAGGCCGTCGCGTGTGCCCTGTATCCAATCGTGGTTACCGGGCGTCATGTACTTCTCGCCCTTGTAGCCCTTGAATACGTCGAGCTGAGCGGTGATACGGGCCTCGGCCGTTCGGCGGTCGACGGCCCCAACCGGCGGCATGCCCTGGTTGTAGATGTTGTCGCCTAGAAAGATGGTGGTGCTGCGCGCTCCGGCCCGCAAAATCTGCCGGTGCAGGTAGTTCAGCGATGGCTCGCCGCCGTTGGCGGGCAGCACGGGGTTGCCCACGTCGCCGATAAGAAATACCGAGTACGTAAGGTGACTCGAATCGGGCAGCGCGGTACTTTGCCACTGCCGGCCGGCGCGGCGGTAGTTGGGCTTGGGATGCAACGGGTTGCTCGGCGATTCGCCGGCTTCGCCCAACTGCTCGAGCTGGGCCCGCACGGCAATCGGCCAGCTCGCCAGCAGGCTTAAGCAGATAAGAACGCGGAAAAATGAATTCATATAGTAGAATATATTGTATGATAGCTACTGGTGCGAATATGCCGGGTTGAGGTTCCGCAAAACTAACGGCCGGCCGGCCGGCGGGGCTTAACTTGCCCGGCCGCCTTTACGCTGATTAGGCACAGCGCGGCCTTTCGACCCGCCCCCGCATGGAAACTTCTCCCCTTTCGGCTTCGCCGCCCGCACCCCCAACGCTTCCCGTTCCGGTAGTACCGACGGAGACAGACGCCGTGCCAGCAGCAGCGCCCAAGGCCGACAAGGCCCCCAAAGCCGACAAGCCCGAACCTTCGGCCCTGGCGCAGGCCGCGCAGGCTTACGTCACGGCCCTGCTTGGAGCCAAGCTACCCGCCATCCTCACCTACCACACGGCACGCCACACCGCCATCGTGGCCAAAGAAGCTCGCGCCTTGGCCGCGGCCGCCGGCCTTGCCCCCCCCGACACCGAGGCGCTGTTGGTGGCGGCTTGGTTCCACGACACGGGCTACCTCGACGTGTACGACGGCCACGAGTACCGCTCGATGGAACGCGCCGCCGCCTGGCTGGCCGAACAGGACGTACCCGCCGACCGCCGCCAGCTGGTGCAGGACCTCATCCGGACCACGCATCGCGATGAGCCGGCCACCACCGAGCTGCAAAAGCTGCTCGCCGACGCCGACATGAGCAACCTGGCCCGCGACGACTTCCGGGCCAGCGCCGAGCTGTTGCGCACCGAGTGGGAGGTTGCCCTGGGCAAAACTTATTCGAGCGAGGCTTGGGCAGAGTTGCAGCTGAACTTCATGCAGGGCCATAAATACCTCTCCGCCGCGGGCAAAGAACGGTACCGCAAAGAATTCAAGGCCAACAAAAAAGAGCAGCGCGATGCGCTCAAAAAAATTGAGAAAAAGGCCAAGAAGCGCGTCGAAGCTCAAACCGAAACCCTGGCCGAGCCCAAGCGCGGCATCGAAACCATGTTTCGGACCATGTACAGCAACCACATGAAGCTGAGCGACATGGCGGACAAAAAAGCCAGTATGATGATTTCGCTCAACGCCGTGCTCTTATCGGTCATCATCACCTACCTGGGGGCCAAAAGCTCGGCCCTGGGGCCGAGCTTCACCCGCAACCCCATGCTGGCCGTGCCCATGGGCATTTTGTTGCTCACCTCGCTGGGCTCGGTAGTGACGGCCATTCTGTCGGCCCAGCCCGACGTTACGAGCTTCAAGTGGCTGAAGAAAAGCCCCGAGATTGCCACCAACCGCCGCGTCAACCTGCTGTTTTTCGGCAACTTCACCAATCTCAGCCTCGACCATTTCCAGGCCGGGATGCGCGACCTTATGCGTAAAAAAGATGCCCTCTACACCAACATGGTGACCGACGTGTACTACCTTGGCGAGGTACTGGCCCGCAAGTACAGCCTGCTGCGCAGCAGCTACTCCATTTTCATGGTGGGCCTGATCCTGACGGTGCTTTCTTTTGGCATTGTGCTGCTGTACAAGTCGTGAAAAGTCCAGCAGGCTGTACTTTTGCCGGTCGCTATGGCCCCGTAGTTCAACGGATAGAATAAGGGTTTCCTAAACTTTAGATGTGAGTTCGATTCTCGCCGGGGCCACTTAGCAATTTGTTTCATAGCTAATTAACAGCGCTTCGGGACTTCAAGAGCGTTGTTTTTTTGCCGCTTGCAAACAACAAGTTTTTAAAGAAAAACGGCTTCTCATTTCTTCTGCTAGCCACCGGCCTGCTTTTTACCAATGCGCCAAAACGCCGGACGTGCCCCCCAAGGTGGACTACGGCCAAGCCAGCATTAAAATTTGCAGGGAGTGAGTCCTTACAGTTGCAAGCTATTGGACGCTTCGCCAGTTCTACATCAAGGCAGTTGTTTAGGGCAGGTTTTGGCCGGGCTCCAGGCCCAGTCGAAGCTGAACGTTAGCCCTGGGGCCCGCCCGCCGCACTGTACCGGGCTCACTGCCGCCCCGTTGGTGCGCTCGGGCGCAGTTGTTACATTTATTTTTCGGGCATCTGGTGAATCCATTCTAACAAAATCATCATGTTTTTATTACAATTATTGCAATCGGTTGCGTGTTTCCCAATCCTTTACGTTACATGACTACGGCCGTGTTGTTTTTGCCCGCGCGGCTTAAATTCTTCCGTTAATTCACTTTTCCCCACCCGCAAATTTTATGTCAACAAGACTACTTTTTTCGGCACGGCCCTACCTGCGGCATGCGGCAATGCTTCCGCCCTTGTGCGCTACCCTGCTGGGCGGCCTTGCCGCAGCTGTTCCCGCCGCGGCCCGGCCCTTATTGCCGGCCGTGGCTTTCCGACGCCGGCCCACCGCTGAGGTACCCGTGACCGGCAAGGTGGTGGACGAAAAGGGTGAGGCGCTGCCCGGCGTCAACGTACTGGTGAAAGGCACCAACATCGGCACCGCCACGAATACCGATGGCCAGTACACTATTAACGCGCCGGAAGGGTCTACCCTCGTGTTTTCTTTCGTGGGCTACTCGGCGCAGGAAGTACCCCTGAGCGGCCGCACTACGGTCGACGTTAAGTTCACCGCGCCGGCAGCCCAGAACCTAAACGAAGTTGTGGTGGTAGGCTACGGCACCCAGGCCAAGCGCGAAGTGACCGGTGCCATCGCCTCGGTGAAAGGCGCCGAGCTGGTGAACCAGGCCTCGCAAAACCCCGTCAGCTCGCTTCAGGGCCGCGTGGCGGGCGTGCAGATTACCAACTCCGGGGCCCCCGGCGCCGCGCCGGAAATTCGGGTACGCGGCACGGGGTCGATTACGGGCGTGTCGCCTCTCTACGTGGTCGACGGCACTTTTCTGCCGCAGGGAGCCGACCTAAGCTTCCTCAACCAAGACGATATTGCCTCGATTGAGGTGCTGAAAGATGCGGCCAGCGCGTCGATTTACGGCATTCAGGCCGCCAACGGCGTGGTGCTCGTCACGACCAAGCGCGGGCAGTCGGGTACGCCCCGCATCAACTACAGCGGCTTCGTGGGCGTGCAAACCGTTACCAACAAGGTGAAGATGGCCAGCGCTTCGGAGTACGCCACGCTCTACAACGAGAAGAACGCGCTGCAAGGCAGCCCGGCCAGCGACAACCTATCCACCAACCTGCCCTCGACCGATTGGTTCAACCAGATTTCGCACAACGCTCTCATCACCAACCATCAGCTCAGCTTGTCTGGGGGAGCCGATAAAATATCGTACTCGTTCAGCGGCTCGTACCTCAAGCAACAGGGCCTGGTCAAGACCAACGACTTCGAGCGTATCACCGCCCGGCTGCAAACCGATTTCAGCCCCACCGACCACATCAAGGTGGGCTATAACGTCATTTTCGCCAATACCAAATCGACCGATGTGCCCGGCGATATTTTTTACCAGGCCTACGTGGCCCCGCCGGTCGTGCAGCCCTTCCTGCCCAGCGGGCGCTACGGCGACCCTGGCCTGATTGGCACCGGCCTGGGCAGCTTCTCCAACCCGCAGGGCACGCTCGATTACTATAACCAGCAGACGCAGCGGCAAACCCTGGTCGGCAACGTGTTCGCAGCGGTTAATTTCCTGCAATACTTTACCGTGCGCAGCAGCGTGGGCGTGAACTATGGCGGCAACAAGTTTTACAACTACCAAAAGGCCGATTCGCTCACCACGGTGCAGATATACCGGGGCAATACCTTGCGCAAGGGCTTCGGGCAAAACAGCCAGCTGCAGTGGGAAAACACGCTCACGTTTGACCGCTCGTTCGGCGACCACCACGTCACGGCCCTCGTGGGCACCACGGCCCTGCGCAACCGCTCCGAGAACATCAATGGCTCTATCAATGGTGTTCCATCGGGCTCCGATGCGTTTTACTACTTCAACCTGGGCACGGCAAACACCGCCAACTTGGCGGACAACCCGGCGGACTTGTACAAGCTGTTTTCGACCTTCGCCCGCCTCAACTATGCCTACAAAGGCCGCTACCTGCTCACGGCCAGCTTCCGGCGCGACGGCTCCAGCAAGTATTCCGAGCGCTACGGCAACTTCCCTTCGGTGGGCTTGGGCTGGGTGGTTTCCGATGAGCCGTTCATGCAAAACGGCTCGGCATTCTCGTTCCTGAAGCTGCGCGCCAGCTACGGTGTACTTGGCAACAGCCAGGTGAACAACAACATCGCCGTCAACCGGGCCACGTTTTCGCAAGGCTACACGGCCTTCTTTAACGGGCAGCCCTTTGCCGGGGCCAACCTCGACCAACAAGTGCCCGGCCAGCTGCGCTGGGAAAACGTGCGCGAAGGCGACGCCGGCGTGGAGATGCGCTTCCTCGACAGCCGCCTGACGGCCGAGTTTGACTACTACAACCGCCGCACCATCGACGCCGTGTTTCCGGTGCCGGTGCTGGAATCGCCCGGTTTCGCCAACAGCGGCGGCTTCTTGGCCAACAACGCCAGCTTCCAGAACCAAGGCGTGGAAGCGGCCTTGCGCTGGACGTCGGCCGCAACCGGGGATTTCTCTTACAACGTAGGCGTAACAGGCGCCTACAATCAGAACAAAGTGCTCTCGACGGTGGGTGGGGCCCCGCTGTTCGCGGGTGGGCTGCCCGTGGCCGGCTATCTGGCCACGGTGTCGCGGGTGGGGGCCCCCATTGGGGCCTTCTATGGCTACGAAGTAGCCGGCGTGTTTCAGTCGGCGCAGGACGTAGCCGGCTCGGCCCAACCCGACGCCAAGGCCGGCGACCTGCGCTACCGCGACGTGAACGGCGACGGCGTGATTGACGACCGCGACAAAGTGCTGCTGGGCAACCCCAACCCGCGCTTCACCTACGGCCTGAACACCAACTTCCGCTACAAAGCCTTCGACCTACAGATTGATATCCAGGGCGTGGGCGGCGTGGAAGTGCTCAACGGGCTGCGCGAAGTGCGTTACGGCAACGAAAACTTCACCCAGAAATTTTACGACACGCGCTTCACCGGGCCCGGCTCGTCTAACTCGGCCCCGTCGGCTAACCTGACGGGCCACAACCTCGACGTTAGCTCCTACTATATCGAGAAGGCCGACTACATCCGCCTGCGCAACGTGCAGCTAGGCTATAATTTCCCCAAGTCACTTGTGGGGCCCCTGCGCGTGCAAACCGTACGCATTTACGTCAACGCTCAGAACCCGCTCACGCTGACCAAGTATTCAGGCTTCACACCCGAGGTTGGTGGTACGCCCACCAACGCGGGCATCGACCGGAACGTGTACCCGCTGGCGGCCACTTATAACTTCGGTATCAACATTGGCTTTTAATTCTTTAACGTACTTATACCCATGAAAAATCAAGCATTCCTTCTTAAACGCCGGGCTGTGCCGGCACTTGTGGCGTTAGGGCTGACGGTCGGCATTATTTCGTCGTGCTCGAAGTATCTTGATGTGGCCCCGCAGGGCCAGCCCACGAGCCAGCAATTTTTTCAGACCTCGGCCGACGCTGCACTGGCCACTAATTCGGTGTACGGCAAGCTGCGCGAGTGGAATCTGACGGCCTTCAACTGGCTGTCGGTGACGACGCTAACCTCGGACGATGCAGAAAAGGGCAGCGTGCCGGGCGATGCGGAGTTCCTCAACGATTTTGTGTTCTTCCGCTTCACCTCTACGGCCGGGGCCGTGGAAGGCTACTGGACCGGCCAGTACCAAGGCATTAACCTGTGCAACCAGGTGATTCAGAACGTGCCGGCTGTCAACATGGACGCCGCCCTGAAAGCCCGCTACGTTGGCGAGGCCCAGTTCGTGCGTGCCCTGCAATACTTCAATTTGGTGCGGGCTTTCGGCGATGTGCCGCTGCAAACCAAGGTGGCCGAAAGCGCCGACGAGCTGAACCCCGCCCGGGCCCCCAAGGAAAAGGTGTACGCCCAGATTGTGAGCGACCTGACGGCCGCGGCTGCGGCATTGCCCGCTTCTTATCCAGCAAACGACGTGGGCCGGGCCACCAAGGGGGCCGCGCTAGCACTGCTGTCGAAAGTGAAGATGTACCAGAAGAACTGGGCCGACGCGCTGGCCGCCTCCGACCAGGTAATCGGGCTGGGCTACTCGCTGGCCCCGGACTTCTACAAAATGTTCCGGGTGCCGGGCGAGAACGGGCCAGAATCGATTTTTGAGATTCAGTCGACCTACCTGGCTGGCAACTGTGACGCTTCCAACAACCAGTGGGCTCAAGTGCAGGGCGTGCGCCCGCAGTTCGGCTGGGGCTTTTTCAACCCCACCGCCGACTTGGAAGCCGCCTTTGAGCCCGGCGACACGCGCCTGTTGGGCACCATCCTGTACCGCGGCTCGACCACCCCAGACGGCGACAAAATCGACCCCCAGGCCGCCAACATGCGCTACAACATGAAGGCCTATATCCCGAACTCCTACCCCAAGGACTGCAACTACGGGGCCGACCAGAACATTCGGGTGCTGCGCCTGGGCGAGGTACTGCTCATCAACGCCGAAGCCGCCAACGAGTTGGGCCAGATGGCCAAGGCTCTCGTTGACGTGAACCAGATTCGGGTACGAGCAGGTTTGGCCCCGCTGGCCGACGGCCTCTCGCAGGACGCTATGCGCCAAGCCATCTGGAAAGAGCGCCGCGTGGAGCTGGCCCTGGAGTACGGCGACCGCTACTTCGACTTGGTGCGGCAGGGCCGCGCCGGCGCCGTGCTACGCGCCGCCGGCAAGAACTTCGTCGACGGTAAAAACGAAGTGCTGCCCATTCCGCTAAACCAGATTACCCTGAGCGGGGGCAAGCTGACCCAAAACCCCGGCTACTAACCGCCGTACCGCCCGAAAACCTGGAGCCCTCGCCGGGCCCCAGGTTTTTTTGTCCCCCCTACCTTGGCATCAGCACTTAAACTATTTCGGGCGGTGGGGTTGTGGGCCGCGCTGGGGGCCCTGGCCGCCGCGGGCGCATGCCAAAAACCCTCCGACGCGGCCCCCGTTGCTTCGGCGCCCACGCCTACCCCGCCCGCCCCGCCTACCGTAACCGATGTTACGGCCGACCGGGCCCTGCTCGATAAGGTGCAGCAGGGCACGCTGCGCTACTTCTACGAGTTTGGGCACCCCATCAGCGGCTTGGCCCACGAGCGCAGCACCTCGGGCGAAACCGTGACGAGCGGCGGCTCCGGCTTCGGGGTGCAGGCGCTGGTGGTGGGCGCGAGCCGGGGCTGGCTGACGCGCGAGCAGGCCGTGGCCCGCACCCAAAAAATCTGCGACTTCCTGGCCAAAGCCGACCGTTTCCACGGCGCCTGGCCCCATTGGCTGAACGGCAGCACCGGCGCGGTAATCCCGTTCAGCCCTCAGGACAACGGCGGCGACTTGGTGGAAACCGCTTACCTCGTCAACGGCCTGCTTGTGGCCCGCGCTTACTACGACGGCAGCGACGCCGAAGAAACGGCCCTGCGCCAAACCATCACGCAGCTATGGGAAAGCGTGGAGTGGGACTGGTACGCCTCGCGCGGCGATGGCTTGCTGTACTGGCACTGGAGCCCCCAGCTTCAGTGGGCGATGAACCTGCCCATCCGCGGCTGGGACGAGGCCCTGATAACCTACGTGCTGGCCCTGGGCTCGCCCACGCACCCCATCCCGCCAGCCGTGTACCGGGCCACGTGGGTGGGCGCCGGGTTTGGGCCGGCGCGGGGCTACGAAAGCTACACCCTGCCGCTGGGCCCCGCCTACGGGGGGCCGCTGTTTTTCGCTCATTATTCGTTTCTCAGCCTCGACCCGCGCCGTATGCAGGACCAGTACGCCAACTATTGGTTCCAGAACGTGGCCCATACGCTCATCAACCGCTCGTATTGCCTCTACACCGCGCCCAAGGCCAACGGCTACTACACCAGCCTGTGGGGCCTGACGGCCTCCGACGACCCCGACGGCTACAGGGCCCACCAGCCCGCGGCCGATAACGGCACGGTGTCGCCCACGGCGGCGCTCTCGTCGTTTCCCTACACGCCGTATTATTCGATGCAGGCGCTGCGCAACTACTACGGGCCGCTGGCCGCCCAGCTCGTGGGCGACTACGGCCCCCGCGACGCCTACAACCCGTCGCGCGGCTGGGTGGGCAAGGATTACCTGGCCATCGATCAGGGCCCCATCATCGCCATGATTGAAAACTACCGGAGCGGCCTGCTCTGGCAACTGGGGGCCAAAGTGCCCGAGCTGCAAGCCGGCCTGCGGCAGGCCGGCATTGCGGCGCCCGCCTACGCCACGGGCTTCGCCCTGGCCGTGCCCGAAGTCAAAGCCGGGCGCTACGACCTGCTCAAGCACCCCGACCTCAACGCCTACCCGCTCGACGTGGCCCTGGCCGCCGCGGGCACCTATACCCTGACGCTAGAGGCCGCCGACGGCACCGTGGCCGAGACGCCCTGGGCCAACCAGCCGCAGGCTACGGGCTTGTACACGGTGAGCCTGGGGGCCCACGCCCCCACCGGCAACTACACCGTGCGCTTAGTGGGGCCCGCAGGCCAAGCGCCTATCATGCTGGCCGTGGCCCTGCACTGATTCTTTCTATTCTCTTCGCATGAAAATCCGGCTTTTGTCCCTCTTGCTGCTGGCTGGCGCGCTGCTGCCCGTGGCGGGCCGCGCCCAAACGGCGCCGGCCTTCGACGCCCGGCAGCGGCCCCGCAACCTCACCGACGAGCAGCTACTCGACCAGGTGCAGCACCAGACGTTTCGCTACTTCTGGGACTTTGGGCACCCGGTGAGCGGCATGGCCCGCGAGCGCAGCAACCGCTCGTACGACTACGGCGACGAGGTGGTGACGACCGGCGGCACGGGCTTCGGCATCATGGCCATCATCGTGGCCGCCGAGCGTAAGTGGATAACCCGCGAGCAGGCGGCTGAGCGGGTGAGTAAAATCGTCAGTTTCCTGTGGAAGGCCGATACGTACCACGGCGCGTTTCCGCACTGGTACGACGGCGCCACGGGCCACACCATCCGTTTCAGCCCCAAGGACGACGGAGCCGACATCGTGGAAACCTCCTTTATGTACGAGGGCTTGCTGTGCGCCCGGCAGTACTTCACGAAGGATACGCCCGCTGAAAGCAATGTGCGCAACAAGGTGCTCTGGATGTGGGAAGGCGTGGAGTGGAACTGGTTCACGCAGGGCCAAAACGTGCTGTACTGGCACTGGAGCCCCAACAACGGCTGGAGCATGAACCACCAGCTACACGGCTGGAACGAGGCCCTGGTGACCTACGTGCTGGCCGCCGGCTCGCCCCGCTACGCCATCGACAAAGTCGTGTACGACCAGGGTTGGGCCAGCGGGCCCGACTTCAAAAACGGCAAGGAATACTATAAAATGAAGCTGCCGCTGGGCCCCGAGCTGGGCGGACCGCTGTTTTTCTCGCACTACTCGTTTCTGGGCATCAACCCCCACGGCCTCAAAGACGCGCACGCCGAATACTGGGAGCAAAACCGCCACCACACCCTCATCAATCGCGCCTACTGCGTGGCCAACCCCAAGCACTACAAAGGCTACGGCCCCAACGCCTGGGGCCTCACCGCCTCCGACAGCTACCAGGGCTACGCTGCCCACTCGCCCACCGAGGACCTGGGGGTGATTTCGCCCACCGCCGCCCTTTCGGCCATGCCTTACGCACCGGCAGAGTCGATGCAGGCCCTGCGGCATTTCTACGACGATTTGGGCGATAAAATTTGGGGCGAGTACGGCTTTGTGGACGGCTACAGCGAGGAGCACAACTGGTACGCCAAGTCGTACCTGGCCATCGACGAGGGACCCATTGTGGGTATGATTGAAAACCAGCGCTCGGGCCTGCTCTGGAAGCTGTTCATGAGCGACCCGAACGTACAGCGCGGCCTGCAAAAGCTGGGCTTCGAAAGCCCGAATATCTCAAGTACCAAGAAACCTTGACGGTGCTTCCAGGCCGTCGTGCTCATCTGGCCCCCGCCCAGCCGGGGGCCCCGTGCCATACCTACTGCAACCCCATCAACCCGGACTACGGCTACGCGCCCAACCCCATTTACACCGCCGCTGGGCGCCACCGCGCCACCGCCGACCCGGTCATTACGTTGTTCAAGGGCACGTACTACCTGTTTTCAACCAACCAACGCGGCTATTGGTGGAGCAAGGGCTTGTACGACTGGAAGTTCATCGAGCGCACGTTTATCCCGCCGGGCGTCAAAAACCTTGACGACCTGTGCGCGCCGGCCGTGTGCGCGGTGGGCGATACGCTGCTGGTATTCGGCTCGACGCAAAAGAAGGATTTCCCCCTTTGGCCGAGCACCGACCCGCTGCACAACGAGTGGAAGCACGCCGTATACCCCTTCCAAATCGGGGCCTGGGATCCGGATTTCTTCCTCGACACCGAAGGTAAGTTGTATTTGTACTGGGGCAGCTCGAACAAGTTTCCGCTGTATGGGCAGCAAATCAGCCGCCACACCTTCCAGCCCATCGGCGAGCCCAAGGCGATGTTTAGCCTGAACGACAAGCAGTTTGGCTGGCAGCGCTTCGGAGAATACCTGGACAACATTTTCCTCGACCCGTTCATGAAAGGAGCTTGGATGACCAATCACGGCGGCAAGTATTATTTGCAATACGGGGCCCCGGGCACCGAATTCAGCGGCTACGCCGACGGGGTGCAGGTGGCCGACCAACCGCTGGGGCCCTTCGTGCCGCAGGCCCACAACCCGGTGTCGTACAAGCCGGGCGGCTCTGCGCGGGGCGCGGGCCACGGCAACACGTTTCAAGACGTGTGGGGCGCGTGGTGGCACGTCCCGACGATGGTGGTGGCCGTGAAAAACAACTTCGAACGGCGGCTGGGCTTGTGGCCGGCGGGCTTCGACAAGGACGGCGTGCTGTACGCCAACACCGATTTTGGCGACTACCCGCACTACCTACCCACGGGGCCCGCCGACCACCTCAAGACCAGATTTACCGGCTGGATGCTGCTGAATTACCAAGAGCCGGTGCGGGCCTCCTCCACGCTCGGCGGCTACGCGCCCAACTTGGCTATCGACGAGAGCATTAAAACCTATTGGAGTGCCGCCACGGGGGGGAGCGGCGAGTGGTTCCAGACCGATTTGGGCCGCGTGAGCACCGTGCGGGCCGTGCAGATCAACTACGCCGACCAGGACGCCGAATTCCTGGGCAAGCAGATGGGCACTTACCACCAGTACAAGCTTTATTCTGCGCTGGACGGTCGGAAATGGCAAATGCTGGTTGACAAAAGCCGCAACCGCACCGACGTACCGCACGACTACATCGAACTGCCGCAGGCGGTACAGACCCGTTATTTAAAGCTCAAAGACGTACACATGCCCACCGGCAAGTTCGCCCTCAGCGGCCCCCGGGTGTTCGGCAGCGCGGGCATTCCGAAGCCGGCCGCGGTGCGCGAGTTTGTGGTGTTGCGCACCACGCACGACAAGCGCAGCGCCTGGCTGCGGTGGGCCCCGTCGGGCGATACCTACGCCTACAGCATCCGAGTGGGCACGACTCCGGACAAGCCCTACCACAGCATTTTGGTACACGACCAGAACAACGACTACTTTAAAGGCATGGACAAGGACCGGCCCCATTACTTTACCATTGAAGCCGTGAACGAAAGCGGCTTCGGCCCGGCTGGGCCGGTGCAAACCGCGCCGTAAAACTGTAGTGTGGACTTTGTAGTCTGCGTCGCTGCCCGGTCACCATTCAAGGACGCGGATCACAAAGTCCGCGCTACAGCTTAATTCGCAATTCTTATCATTCCTACTCTTTCCACATGAACCAAACCACCCGTACCCTACGCGCGGCCCTGTTCCTGCTGACGCTGGGCTTGGGGGCCCTGCCCGCGGCCGCCCAGCAGCCGGCCGCCCCCCTGACGGCCCTGACCACGCCCGACACCAAGATGAAAGCCTTCATCGACAACCTCTTGGCCAAGATGACGCCGGAGGAGAAAATCGGCCAACTCAACCTCGTCTCGGTGGGCTTCGACGTGACCGGGCCCGTGGTGAGCAAAGACGTGGACACCAACATCCGCAAGGGCCGCGTGGGGGCTGTGCTGAACACCTACACGCCGGTGGCGGCCCGCAAGCTCCAAGCACTGGCCGTTAAGGAGTCGCGGCTGCACATCCCGCTGATCCTGGGCTACGACGTCATCCACGGGCACCGCACCATTTTCCCCATTCCGCTGGGCTTGTCGGCATCGTGGGACTTGCCGGCGATGGAAAAAAGTGCCCGCATCGCGGCCGACGAGGCCAGCGCCGACGGCGTAAACTGGGTGTACTCGCCGATGGTGGACATTGCCCGCGACCCGCGCTGGGGCCGCATCGCCGAGGGCGGCGGCGAAGACCCCTACCTGGGCGCGCAAATCGCCCGCGCCATGGTGCGCGGCTACCAGGGCCCCGACAACGACATGACCCAGAAAACCCGCGTCATGGCCTGCCTCAAGCACTTCGCTCTGTATGGGGCCGCCGAGGCCGGGCGCGACTACAACACCACCGACATGAGCTTGCAACGCATGTACAACGAGTACCTGCCGCCCTACAAAGCCGCCGTGCAGGCCGGCGTCGGCTCGGTGATGAGCTCGTTTAACGACGTGAACGGCATTCCGGCCACGGCCAATAAGTTTTTGATGACCGATTTGCTGCGCACGCAGTGGGGATTCAACGGCTTCGTAGCCACCGACTACACCGCCATCAACGAGCTGGAAGCCCACGGCCTGGGCAACGACGCCCAAGTGTCGGCCCTGGCCATGAAGGCGGGTATCGACCAGGACATGGTGGGCGAGATTTTCCTTAATAACCTGGCCCAGAACCTAAAGGACGGCTCCGTAACCCAGGCCCAAATTGACCAGGCCTGCCGCCGTGTGCTCGAAGCCAAGTACCGCCTTGGCCTTTTTACCGACCCCTACCACGGTGTGAGCGACAAGCGAGCCAAGGCCACGCTGATGAAAAAGCAGTACCTGGCCGACGCCCGCGACATCGCCCGGCGCAGCTTTGTACTGCTCAAAAATGAGAAGCAAACTCTACCCCTGAAAAAGACTGGCACCATCGCCCTGGTGGGCCCCCTGGCCAACCGCCAGCGCGACATGATCGGGAGCTGGAGCGGGGCCGGCGACTGGAAACAGGCCGTGTCCGTGGAGCAGGGCCTGCGGGCCGCCGCCCCGGGCCTGAAAATCGTATCGGCCCAAGGAGCCAACGTGGCCGATGATGCGCAGATGATCGAGCGCCTAAACGCGCACGGCGGCGAACTAAACATCGACCCGCGCCCGGCCGAAGCGATGATTGCCGAAGCCGTGGCGGCCGCCCAGCAGTCCGACGTGGTGGTGGCCGTGGTGGGCGAGAGCCAGGGCATGACCGGCGAAGCGGCAAGCCGCGCCGACATCGGCCTACCCGGCCGCCAGCTCGACTTGCTCAAGGCCCTCAAGGCCACCGGCAAGCCGCTGGTGGTAGTGCTAATGAATGGCCGGCCCCTGACGCTTCCCTGGGAAGACCAGAACGCCGACGCCATCCTCGAGACCTGGTTTTCGGGTACACAGGGCGGCCACGCCATCGCCGACGTGCTGTTCGGGGCCTACAACCCGGCCGGCAAAATTACGGCTACGTTCCCGCGCTCGGTGGGCCAGGTCCCGATCTATTACAACCACAAATCCACCGGCCGGCCCTACGCCGGCGACAAGCTCGACAAATACAAGTCGCGCTACCTCGACATCCCCAACGACCCGCTCTACCCATTCGGCTACGGCCTGAGCTACACCACGTTCACCATTTCCAAGCCCACACTCAGCGCGGCCACCATCGGCATGGCCGGGGCCCTCGACGTGCAGGTAATCGTGCAGAACACCGGTCCCGCCGACGGCGAAGAAGTGGTGCAGCTCTACGTGCGCGACGTGGTGGGCTCCAGTACCCGCCCGGTGCGGGAGCTAAAAGGCTTCCAGAAAGTGCTGCTGAAGAAGGGCGAGAGCCGCACGCTCACCTTTCACCTCACGGTGGAGGATTTGAAATTCTACAACGACGCCCTCCAGTTCGTGGCCGAACCAGGCGAATTTCAGGTGTTCGTGGGTAATAACTCGCGCGACGTGCAGCAGGCCTCGTTCACGCTAACGCAGTAGGGCCCCGGCTGGGCTCACATTACGGAAAATATTATTTTTGATATCGGGGTAGGGATTTTGTTTTGATTGGATAGTCACCGGGGCGGCTGCGCTGGATGAATTTCTGGCCAAGCTTCTTGGTGTCGTTCACTATATACGGGCCATTGTGCGCGCCGGGCTTGCGTACGGCCATGCCAACTGTTCTTTTGTTGGGCAAGGCGACTGGCTTGCCCGCGTGAGGCTGAACAGCCGGGGCCGTTTGGGCGTGAACAGGGAGCAGCAGGCTCGCCAGAGCCAAGCTGGTCATCAGGGTTAGAGCGGTTTTCATTGGTTGAAAAATGAAAGATGATGGCTGCCTGTAAGGACATAATTCCCGCATCCAAGCTGCTTACCATTTTCGGCGGTCAGTGACCCTATTCTTTTTGATTATTCCGAAGGTTGTCATTGGCTGACCAAGAAATAAGTCAGCCATTTTGAAAGGAACTGAGCGCGGGGCCGGGGCAACAGTGCCCCGGCCCCGCTATGTTTACGGCCTAGCCGAGTGGTCATTTACGCCCCCCAGCGCCGCATGAACAAAGCCTACCCGTCGTCCGCGCTGCCCGTGCAGCTGTTTCCGCTGGGCGACGCGGCGGTGGTGCTGCAATTTGGCGACGGCATCAGTCCGGCTACGCACCGCGCCATCCAGGTTTTTAGCACCTATCTGACGCAGCATCCATTCGCGGGCCTGCGCGAGTGCGTGCCGGCCTTCACAACGCTGACCGTGTACTATGACCCGTGGCTAGCGAGTGCCGACGGCCGGCACCAACCGTATGAAAAAGTGGCGGAAACCCTACGGCAGATGCTGTCGGCCGCCCAGAACACGGCCGTTGCTGTGGAGGCCGAAACCGTGAAAATTCCGGTGTGCTACGGCGGGCAGTTTGGGCCAGATTTGAATTTCGTGGCCCGCCACGCCGGCCTGTCAGTCGGCGAAGTAATTGCCCGGCACGCTGCTCCCGACTACCTCGTACACATGATTGGCTTCGCGCCCGGCTTCCCGTATTTGGGCGGGCTGGACGCGCGGCTGGCCGCGCCGCGCAAGGCCGCGCCGCGCCGGCTGGTTCCGGCCGGCACGGTGGGCATCGCGGGGCCCCAGACCGGCATTTACTCGCTGCCCACGCCCGGCGGCTGGCAGCTCATTGGCCGCACGCCGTTACGCTTGTTCAACCCCGATTGGGCCGCGCCCAGCTTGTTGCAGGCGGGCCAGCACTTGCGGTTCGTGCCCATCAGCGCGGCGGAGTACGCCCACCACCAGCAGCATGAGCCTTAGCATTCTCCGCCCCGGCCTGCTCACCACCGTGCAAGACCTCGGCCGGCCCGGCTACCAAAAAGATGGAATTGCGGTGAGCGGGGCCCTCGACGCCGTGGCCCTGCGCGTAGCCAACTTGCTGGTGGGCAACGCCGAGGGCGCGGCAGGCCTCGAAATTACGCTCTTGGGGCCCCGCATTCGCTTCGACGCCGACCACCTCCTGGCCCTGGCTGGGGCCAACCTCTCCCTGACGCTCAACGGCCGGCCGGTGGGGCTGCACCGGCCGGTGTGGGTGGCAGCCGGCGCGGAGCTGGCCTTTGGTGCGCCCGTGGCAGGCAGCCGCATCTACCTCGCGGTAGCGGGCGGCGTGGCCGTGGCCCCGGTGCTGGGCAGCCGCGCCACCTACCTGCGCGCTGGGCTGGGCGGACTGCACGGCCGGGCGCTGCGGGCCGGCGACCAGTTGCCCACGGCAGAGCCCTCGGCCGTGGGCTTGCGGCTCATGCAGCAATTGGCTAAAAACCAGACGTCGTGGGCCCAGGCGAGTTGGACGCCGGGCCCCAACCTCTGCCCCACGCCCCGCCCGAACCCCATCGTGCGCGCCGTGCGCGGGCCGGAGTATGGGCAGTTTCGGACGGAAAGCCAGCGCGCTTTCTGGGAACAGCCATTTGCGGTGACGACGGAGGCCGACCGCATGGGCTACCGGCTGCAGGGGCCGGTGCTGGAGCGGCTGATCGATGCCGAGCTGCTGTCGAGCGCCGTCACGTTCGGCACGGTGCAGGTGCCGGCCAGCGGCCAGCCCATTGTGCTGCTCGCCGACCGCCAAACTACCGGCGGCTACCCGCGCCTGGCGCAAGTCATCACGGCCGATTTTCCGGCCTTGGCGCAGGCAGCACCGGGGCAGGTCCTGCGCTTCCAGGAAGTTTCGCTGGCCGAAGCGCAGGCGCTGTACCTTGCGCAGGAACGCCGCCTGCGGGCTTTGCAACAGGCCATTCACTTCAAGCTGATAACCGGATGAGCGCAACACTTTCCGTTGACCTGAACTGCGACATGGGCGAGAGCTTCGGGGCCTGGACACTGGGCCAGGACGACGCCATCTTGCCCTTCGTGACTTCGGCCAACATCGCCTGCGGCTTCCACGCCGGCGACCCCGGCGTGATGAAGCAAACCGTGCGCGCCGCCCTGAGCCACCATGTGGCCATCGGCGTGCATCCAGGCCTGCCCGACTTAGTGGGCTTCGGCCGACGCGACATGGCCATTTCGCCCGACGAAGCCTTCGACATGGTAGCGTACCAACTCGGGGCCCTGGGGGCCGTGGCGCGGGCCGAGGGCGGGCGGCTGCACCACCTCAAGCCCCACGGGGCCCTCTACAACATGGCTGCCACCAACGCCGCCCTGGCACAAGCCATCGCCGAGGCGGTGTACCGGGTGCAGCCCGATCTGGTGCTTTACGGCCTGGCCGGCAGCGAATTGACCAAAGCCGGCGAAAAGCTGGGCCTGAAAACCGCCCACGAAGTCTTCGCCGACCGCACCTATCAGGCCAACGGCACGCTCACCCCACGCCGCCAGCCCGCCGCGATGGTGACCAACGCCGACGCGGCCGTGGCCCAGGTGCTGCGCATGGTACGCGAGGGCCAGGTGCGCAGCCAGCAGGGCCCCGACGTAGCCATCCGCGCCGATACAGTGTGCCTGCACGGTGACGGCCCCCACGCCTTGGAGTTCGCCCAACGGCTCAACGAGGCCCTGCGCGGGGCGGGGGTGCACTTGCGGGCCGTTCTCGCCGCTGGCCGCTGATGGGGGCGGGCAAGCGGTGGTTCGGCGGGGCTAGCCTGGGGGCAGCGTTTCTGATGGCCAACTCGTCGATTGGGCCGGGGTTTCTCACCCAAACGACGGTATTTACCCAGCAGTTGCTTACCAGCTTTGGGTTCGTCATCCTAGTGTCGGTGGTACTCGACGCAGGGGCCCAGCTCAACACCTGGCGCATCCTCACCGTGAGCGAGTTGCGGGCCCAGGACCTAGCCAACCGCCTGCTGCCTGGGCTGGGCTATTTCCTGGCGGGCATGGTGATTCTGGGCGGCTTCGCCTTCAACATCGGCAACATTGCCGGGTGCGGGCTGGGCCTCAACGTGCTGACGGGCATGTCGTTCGAGCACGGCGCGCTCATCAGCTGCGCGGTAGCCCTGGCGCTGTTCTGGGTGCAGGAAATCGGCAAGATGCTCGACGGCTTCACCAAAGTCCTCGGCACGGTCAAGATTCTGCTCACGCTTGGCATTGCGTTTAGCGCGCACCCTCCCCTGCTCCAGGCCCTGCACCACACGTTGCTGCCGGTCAAAATCAGCGCGGCGGCCATCGTCACGGTGGTAGGCGGCACGGTGGGCGGCTACATCACGTTTTCGGGGGCCCACCGGCTGCTCGACGCCGGCATCAAAGGCTTGGGGCAGCAGAGCGTCGTGACCCGCAGCGCCGTCAGCGGCATCGTTATCTCCACGGTGATGCGGTTTGTGCTGTTCCTGGCCATCGTGGGCGTGCTCCGTCACGGGGCCGTGCTAGAGGCCGACAACCCGGCGGCGGGCGTATTCCGGTCGGCGGCGGGCGAGGTGGGCTTCCGGATTTTTGGGGTGATTTTGTGGAGCGCGGCCATCTCGTCGGTGGTAGGCGCGGCCTACACGTCGGTGTCGTTTTTCAAAACCTTTCACCCCGTGTTTGCGCGCTACGAGCGGGCGTGCATCTCGGTGTTCATCGTCCTTTCGACGGGTATTTTCGTGGCGGTGGGCAAGCCCATGCAGCTGCTGGTCTTTGCCGGGGCCGTCAACGGCCTCATTCTGCCCGTGGCGCTGGGCATTGTGCTGGTGGCGGCCACCAGTCGCCGCCTGATGGGCAGTTACCGCCATCCCCGCTGGATGCTGGCCGCCGGCTGGGCCGTGGTGCTCGTGATGGGAGTTCTCAGCGTGCCGGTCCTGGTGCAGCAAATCGGGGCCCTTCTGCGGTAGCCAAGGACGCAGCTCGGCCCCTGTCCGAACGCCATTTCACAGTCAACGCTTCTGAATTAGCCAGCGATGTAAGCCTTTGAGTGCGCGTGGATCGACCCTTTTCAACATGAAGCCCAGCCACAATTGCTTGTGGCTGGGCTTCAAACAAGGCTAAAAACCGCCTCTACTTAGTTCATTGGCTTTATTTTCGACTTCCGGCGCTTGTCCTTCACCTTCGCGTCGGCAGGCATCGTGGGGGTGGCAGCAGGGGCCACGGTGGTCGTAGTCGACTCCACGGTGGTGGTGGCCGCGGGCGCGGGCGCGGGCATTGGGGTCATCGTGGGCGCGGGGGTGGCCGGCACCGTCTGCTGGGTCGTGGTGGTAGTGCTGGTCTGAGCACTAGCCGAGTAACCACCCGCAACAGACAATAGGACGAGGAGAATGAGTTGCTTTTTCAATGAAATAGGGATTGGTGAAAGAACACACCCGCGTCAACAAAACGCGGGTTTTGAACTATCATTAACGACGATAAAAAAAGAATATTGCCTGAACTCGTTATTATTTTTTATCCAACTATTTAGCCGCCTGCTTTGATCTGGCCCGCCCGGACTCGTGGCGCCCACGCTAGGCTTTACTGCACCACAAACGTCATAATCGAATGCGGTAGGCTAGTGGTCGGGGCCGCCTGGCCCTGTAGCCAGAGCTGGAATTCTTGCTTCTTGTCGCTTTGGTTCAGTACTACCACGGCCAGCTTGCCGTCGGAGTTGCGGAAGGCCGTAGTTTGCAGCCAGTCGCGGTTGGACGTGGTGGCCACGCGTCGGGCCCCCGGCCGCACGAACTTCGAGAAATGACCGATGTAGTAATAGGCGTTGGTGTAGAGTAATTTGCCGGCCTTAGTGTCGGCAATAACGGGCGCAAAGCAGAAGTTACCCACGTGGTTGGGGCCCCCGGTTTCGTCGAGCAGCACGTTCCAATCGGTCCAGCCCACAGTGCCGGCGTTGAAGTCGTTGAGCATTGAATAACCGTACCGCTCGCCCAGGGCCCAGTCGTTCACGTGGTCCAGCTTGAAGGCTTCCGCGCAGCCTTCGGTGAACAGCAAATGCGTGTTAGGGAAGGTCTCCTGCACGCGCCGCTCGTTGTCGAACAGCATTCCGCTAGTGGTCCAGGTTTCGTACCAGTGGTAGCCGATGCCCCAGACGTACTTAGCGGCGGCGGGGTCGTCGAGCACGGTGCTGGCGCGTTGGTACAGCAGGTCGCGGTTATGGTCCCAGGCGATGAGTTTTTTATCGCCCAGGCCGCCTTTGCGCAGCGTAGGGCCCAGAAAACCCTTGATAAAGTCGCGCTCGTCTTCGGCCGTGAACACGCACGATTCCCACTTCTGGGTGGCCATGGGCTCATTTTGCACCGTCAGGCCCCAAATCGGGACGCCCAGCCGCTCGTATTCCTTGATGAACTTGACGTAATAGTTGGCCCAGGCCTGGCAGTACTGCGGCAGCAGCTTGCCGCCGTGCAACAGGTCGTGGTTGGTTTTCATCCAGGCCGGCGGGCTCCACGGACTCACAAACAGCGGCAGCTTGCCCCCGGCGGCCGCCGTAGCCTGCTTGATGAGCGGGACACGGAACTGCTCGTCATGCTTGACGCTGAAGCTTTTAAGAGCCTCATCATTGTCGGCCACGTACGTGTAGCTGCCGCTCGAAAAGTCGCAGCTGCCGATGGACGTCCGCGCCAGCGTGTAGCCGATGCCGTCAGTGGGGCTGTAATACGCTTTCAGGAACTCCTGCTGCTGGGCTTTGGGTAGCTTGGCAAAGGTTTCGGCCGAGGCATCGGTCAGGGCCCCGCCGATGCCCAGCAGCGTTTGGAAGGCGTGATTGGGGTCGACGAACACGCACACCTGGGTTTCGACCGGCTGCCCAGCGGGCGCAAAAACCAAGGCTGCGCCGGGCGTCAGGCGCAGGTCGGTGCCTTGGGCAGTGGTGAACACCCGGGCCTTTTTGCCGGCAGCGGAATAGGACGCAAGCCCGGAACGGGCAGCGGGGACGGTCTTTTGCGCCGAAGCGTTGGCAGTGACCAAGGCAGCCAGCAGCAGCGCGGGCAGAGATTTTTGCAGAGTCATCACAGGCGAAGAAAAGAACGTGGTTGGCAAGCAGAAACAAAGAAAGCCCACGAACCAAATATTTCATTACTTTAAAAATTTTACTATTACTCGGACTTACGCACTTGCCCTTATTAGGAGTAGGAATAAGTGAGTTTTGCAATAGTTGGCGCAGGTAGGGTGCCCACTGCTGCTGGTGCACCTGATACAGACTCTGCCCGGCACGGCGGGCGTACTGGTGGAGCGAAACCCAAGCCAGGTAGCAGCAAGTCAAGTGGTTGCGCTGGGCATTGGTCTTGCGGCACTGGTGTTTTTCCGCGCCCGTCAGTTGCTTGAGACTGCGGTGAGACGCTTCCACCTGCCAGCGCACCTGCACCGCCTCTATCACCATTTCGTGCGACAAATGGGCCGCCAAGCGGTTGGTAGTGACCCATTCAATATCGCCGTTCGTGGCCACGAGCTTGAAGAGTTTTACCCCAAACGGCACCGCCTTCAGGCGCACTGCCACGCCCTGGCTCCAGCCCCCGGCCGGGAACTCCAACGTCTCGCGCGCCTGGTAGCCCCCTTCTTTTGTCACGCTCACCGACCGGTTGCATTTCAGGGTCGTGAGAGAGGTCCACCCCGCGCGGTGGATATACTTCGGGTTCGTGCCGCCCGCGTACCAGGAATCAAATAAAATGGCGCGGGCCAATAGTTTACCTTCGGCTACGACCTGCCGGAACATGGCCAGGAAATGGTCGTTTTTCGTCAAGCCATCCTGGTCCGGGGCGTAGACGCGGTAGTCGAGGGGCAAAAAATCGCCCGTCCCGCCGCTGCTGTGCACTAGGTTCACCAAGCCGGTGCCGGTGACCATGCCGTGAACATTGCCCGAATACTGGCGTTTGGCTACTTCGATGAAGCGGCTGCACTTTTTATCCTGTACGCTGTCGTCCACCAGCAAAAATGCCTTGGGCAAATCGTGCAACAATGTCGCTACCATCTCACGCAAATTACTAGTTGACAAGTAATTCGCTATTGCACAGAAACCGGTTCACCTGGTCGTGACTTACGCCCGACAGGTGCGCGGCCAAGTGGGTGCAGGTGTAGTTGCGCAGGGTGCTGAGCA
>JANPOR010000151.1:0-4284 GCA_031428075.1 Hymenobacter sp.
GGCGCTGGTTTTTCTGAAGCCCTTGGCCGCCTACATAAAACACGTGGGGGTGGTCGCGGGCCAAATTTTGCAGCATCGGGGCCGTCCCGCGCCCCACGCCCCGGATGGCGGTCAGGTGCTGGGTAAACGCTTCCTCGCTGAGGCTGGTGAGGTGCGCGTAGTCGAGCAGGCCGCGCTCATTATATTCGGCAATGGCCTTGAGGTAGCCGGCCTTCTGGCGCGAGAGGCCCACTTGACGTAGGTCGTCATCGCTCATTTCTAACAAGATGCGCGGCTCAGGATAGCCCTCGGGACGAAACAAAGCGGTGAATCGCCCCCAGATTGCCGCCGCCGCTTTGGTCGAAATCTGCTGGCTGACGATGGCCCGCAGCAGGGCTAAATATAAATCTTCGTGGGCGCGGGGCTCGATGGCGCGGTCCGTAGCAATGAGTCGGGCCAGCACCGGGTCGGTGGCGCTAAGGTGCCGGAGGGCGTCGGTCTGGGGCATAAAGACAGAGTTTAGAACGTAGGCCCTACAACCGCGTTGCCTGCCGAATTACTCCCGATCAAGGGGTAAATCGCGCGGGTCGGTCGGTAACGAGATGATTTCCAGTATCTCGGCCGTCACGCTCAGGCGCACGCCGGTGAGGCTCTGGGCCCGGTAGACCCCCGTATCGAGGTACAGCGTTTGGGTGGCGGTGTCGAAGCTCGGGCGGCCGTCGTCGGTTGGGGTGTGGCCCACCACTTGCAGCTTGCCCAGCGGCAGCAGTGGCCCGCGCCGCCAGAGGGCCCCGTCCGGGTTCTCGGGGTCTAAAGGCCGGGGTGTATCGGCGCAGCCGGCATGCGAGATGAACACGTGGTCGTTTTCCCAAAAAATGGGTCGGGCGGCGAGCCAGGCGGCATGGGGCCCCAACCACGACGGATGCAGGGCCCGGTACTGGTGTAGGGTTTCGCGCCCTCCCCATTCCAGCCACTCCGAAAACGGCCCGTCGGGGCCCAAGTGGCGGGCCATGCCCCAGTCGTGGTTGCCCATCAGGAATACGGCGCGGCCGCGTTCGCGCAGTTGGAGCTGGCGGGCCAGTTCCACGACGCCGGGGCTATCGGTGCCGCGGTCTACCAGGTCGCCCACCTGCACGAGGCGCTCGGTGGCCGGTTCCCAGTGCCGTAACAGGCCCTCGAATGTGTGAAAGCAGCCGTGGACGTCACCGATAATAAAAAGATTCATGCCCGCTATTAACGACGAAAGCTGAAGTTGGGTGCTGAGGAGCAGTGAACCGTGAGCAGTTATCAGTGAGCAAACCGAGCAAAACAGTACACTGTCAGTTGCGAGCCAGCCCCAGCCGCTTCACCAGCGGCCCGATGGTGAGACCCTGGCCGACGATGCTGAAGACCACTACCACGTAGGTGAGGCCTACCAGCAGCTCGCGCGGCATGGTGGCGGGTAGGCTCAGGGCCAGCGCCACCGAGAGGCCGCCGCGCAGCCCGCCCCACACCAGCACCGGAAAGCTGCCGTCTTTTTTGGGAAACGCCTGGCCGATGCGCAAAATGCGCAGTGGCACGGCCACGGCCACCATCCGCGCGCCCAGTACCACCACTACGGCCGCTAGCCCCGCCAGAAACGTGATTTTTGGGATGTCGAGCACCAGCACTTCCAGCCCCATCAGCACGAACAGTAGCGCGTTGAGCACCTCGTCAATCAGCTCCCAGAACTTGTCCACGTAGTCCTGCGACTCGTCGGAGAACACATCGCGGGTGCGACTGAAATGGCCCACCAGCAGGCCAGTCATCACCATGGCCAGGGGCCCGGAAGTGTGCAGGGCCGCGGCCAGGGCCGTGCCGCCGGCCACCAGCCCTAAGGTGATGAGCACCTCCACCTGGTAGTTGTCGATGGTGCGCAGCAGCCATGCCCCGCCCAATCCCAGGGCCGTGCCCAGCGCCAGCCCACCCAGGGCCTCCCGTGCGAACACGCTCAGGGCGTGGCCAATAGTGAAGTCCTGGGGCCCTGCCGATGCTACTTCCAGCGTCACCACGAACAGCACCACGCCCACGCCGTCGTTGAAGAGCGATTCGCCCACAATCTTAGTTTCCAAGGGCTTGTCGATGTTGACCTTGGTGAGGATGCTGAGTACCGCCACCGGATCGGTGGGCGAGATGAGGGTCCCGAATAGCAAGCAGTAGATGAACGGCGTGGGCAGCCCAAACAGCGGTAGCAGCGCGTACATGGCCCCACCCACCGCCGCCGTGCTGATGGGCGTGCCCAGCAGCGCCAACATCCCCACGGGCCACCGCAGCTTGCCGAGGCGGCGGGCGTCGGCGTGCAGGGCTCCCGCAAAGAGCAGAAATCCTAGCATTACCTGCAGCACCAGCGCGCTGAAATCGAGGTGCTGTACTACTCGTGCTAGGTGTAGCACCGGGCCGTACCCGAAGCGTGCCAGGGTTAACAGCGCCAGCGAGGCCGCTAGCCCTAGCACCATCAGCCCGATGGCCGGCGGCATCCGCAGGAACCGGTGGTTGAGGTAAGCAAAGACAGCCGCCGTGGTCAACAGCAGGGCCAGGGCGTTGTAGAGTTCCATAATACTTAAAAAAGTACGTGGCAGAATATGGATTCTGTCATACTGGGCACAACGAAGGACAATAGACAAGGCGACAAGCAAAAGGCAAAAGCCCTTTACTTCCTCAATTCGTCTAGCGCCGCTTCTACCCGGGCCAGGCCGGCGTCGTCCACGTCGAGGTGCGTTACGAAGCGCACCCACTGCGGCCCAAACTCGCTGGCGCGGATGCCCAGGGCCCCCAGGTCGGCTAGGAAGCTGGCGGTGGGGTAGGCATCGTGCAGGCGGAAGATGACGAGGTTGGTGGTGGGGGCTAGTACCTCGGCCACGTAGGGCTGATGGGCCAGGGCCCCGGCGAGGTGGGCGGCGCGGGCGTGGTCGTCGGCGAGGCGGTCCACGTTGTTTTCTAGAGCGTAAAGGCCGGCGGCGGCCAAGTAGCCGGCCTGCCGCCACCCGCCCCCGAAGGCCTTGCGCAAGCGCTTGCATTTCTGGATAAACGCCGCCGAGCCCAGTAGTACCGAGCCCACCGGGGCCCCCAGGCCCTTGCTCAAGCACACCGAAATGGAATCGAACAGCTGCCCGTACGCTTCGCTGCGCTGGCCGGTGGCTACCAAGGCGTTGAAGATACGGGCCCCGTCGAGGTGCAGCGGCAGCTGGCGGCGGCGGGCTACGTTGGCAATGGCCACGAGGTCGTCCCAGGCGTAGCAGCTGCCGCCGCCGCGGTTGTGGGTGTTTTCGAGGCAGACGAGGCGGGTGGTAGGGTAATGGACGTTAGCCGGCCGGATGGCGGCCTCCACCTGTGCGGCCGTGAGGCGGCCCCGGTCGCCAGGCAGCAGCGCCACGCTGGCTCCCGAGTGAAAGGCGATGCCGCCCACTTCCCACAAGTACACATGGGCCGTCTGCTCGCAAATGACTTCGCTCAAGGGCTCGGTATGGGCCTTGATGGCAATTTGGTTGGTCATGGTGCCGGAGGGGCAGAACAGGCCGGCTTCCAGGCCGAAGCGGGCGGCGGTGGCGGCTTCAAGGCGCGCTACGGTGGGGTCTTCTTCGTACACGTCGTCGCCCACAGGGGCCTGGAACATGGCGTCGAGCATGGCCGGGGTGGGGCGCGTTACGGTGTCGGAGCGCAGGTCGACGGGGGGCGAAGTAGGGGAGGGCATGGGTGAATTAGCAAGGAGAAAAATCGAGTTGCGGGCCGGGGCGGTCCGCTGCAAAAGTAGCCAGTCGGGCCCCGGCCCTCGGCCCGCCACCCGTAAAATGGTCTTCCACTTTTACTTTCCGAATTAAACCCGTACTTTTGCCCTCCGTTTCCTAAGCAATTAAGACCTTAACCGCCCGGCACTATGTCCGTTACCCGCCTCAAGCGCAAGCACCGCAAAAACATTGCCCGCGCCAACAACAAGCAGCACATCATCAAAAACCTGCTCCGTACCCCAGTGCTGAAAAACGTGGACCTGGACGAGCTGAAAGCCCGTTTCACCGCGCCGGCGGAAGGCGCTGCCCCGGCCGCCAAAGCAGATTCGCTGGTTGATAAAGCCAAGCACGCCGTGAGCGACGCTGTCTCGCATCCGGAGGTGTTGGACAGGGCCAAGCACGCCGACAAAACCGCTGAAAACGCGGAAGGCTTCGACGACGCCGAAGCCGTGACAAAGCCCGTTAACGAAGACGGCCAGGAAGGCGAACACCCCAAGCCCGAAATCGCCCTGTAGATCATCGCCGCAATAGCATTAAGAAAGCGCCTTGCCCGCATCGGGCA
>JANPOR010000152.1:0-10712 GCA_031428075.1 Hymenobacter sp.
GGCACCGTGACTGGTTGCCGCGGGCCCCTGGCCCGCAACCGTCGCCCGGTGGCTACTAGCGTCGTTCCAGAGTGCGGGCCAGAGGCCCGCGGCAGCTAGTCACGGTGCCGAGCCCCGCGCCAATCATCCCTCTTTACTCCCTTATCCTTCATCCCTTATCCCGCTATGCAACGCCGCGACTTCCTCCAGACCTCGATACTAGCCAGCACGCTGCTGTTCGTGCCCAAAATGCTGCACGCCCTCGACCGGGGCCCCGGGCTGGCCCGACTGGCCGATGCGCCGGGGGCCCGCCGCCTCATCGTGGTGCAGCTCGGCGGCGGCAACGACGGGCTGAATACCGTCATCCCGTACCAGAACGACCTGTATTACAAGGCCCGGCCCACGCTGGGTATCAAGGAGTCGGAGGGGATTTTGGCCCTGGACAAAGGGCTGGGCTTCCACCCGGCGCTGAAGGGCTTCAAGAGCCTCTACGACCAGGGCTACCTGGCCGTGCTCAACGGCGTGGGCTACCCCGACCCCGACCGCTCGCACTTCCGCTCGATGGACATCTGGCAGACTGGTTCGGGCAGCGCCCAGAACCTGAGCACCGGCTGGCTCGGCCGCTACCTCGACTCGGGGGCCCCCGGCTGCCAAAACCCCTACAACGCCCTCGAAGTGGACGATACGCTGAGCCTGGCCATGAAGGGCACCCAGCGCAAGGGCCTGGCTTTCAAGAATCCCGATAAATTCCGCCAGCTCACCCAGAACCGCTTACTGAGCAAGGTGAGCCGCGAAACCGGCTCCGACCACCACCACGCGCAAGTCGATTACCTGTACCAGACGCTGGCCGAAACGGCCTCGTCGGCCGACTACCTCTACGACAAGTCGAAGGTGTACAAGTCGGCCGTGGCCTACCCCACCACCGAGTTCGGCAAGAACCTGAAAACCACCGCCGAGCTGATTAATTCCGGCGTGGAATCGCGGGTGTACTACGTGGCCCTCAACGGCTTCGACACCCACGTGCGCCAGCACGAGCAGCAGCAGCGCCTCTTCACCGACCTCGGCGACGGCCTCGCCGCTTTGGCCGACGACCTCCAGAAAAACGGCCAGTGGGCCAACACGCTGGTGCTGGTATTCTCCGAATTTGGCCGCCGCGTGGGCCAAAACGCCAGCAACGGCACCGACCACGGCACGGCCAACCCGGTGTTTTTAATCGGTGGGGCCCTCCAGCAAAAAGGCGTCATCAACGCCGCCCCCGACCTGGCCAACCTCGACCAGGGCGACCTGCGCCACCAACTGGATTTTCGGGGCATTTACGCCGCCGTCCTCAAAGACTGGCTTGGGGCCGACGATACCGGCATCCTAGGGACGGATTTCGAACGGCTGCGCGGGTTGGTGTGAGGTAGTGAGGTTGTCCTTGCGAGAACGTAGGACGAAGCAACCCCCTTTTACAGCAAGCCTTTAATCCAGCCCCCATCAACGGCAATGGAGGCACCGGTGATGTAACTGGCGCGCTCGGAGCACAGGAACGCGGCCAGGGCTGCGAATTCGCGGGGCTCGCCCAGGCGCTTCATCGGAATTTCGGCTTCCCAGCGGGCCTGCGCCGCGGCGGGCTCGATGCCTTCGCTGGCGGCGATGGTACGGGCCAAGGTTTCGACCCGCTCGGTGCGGGTGTAGCCCGGCAGGATGTTGTTGACCGTGATGCCGAAAATGGCTACCTCGTTGGCCAACGTCCGGGCCATGCCCGTGACGGCCGCCCGCAAGCTATTGGACAGCATCAAGTTGTCGACTGGCTGCTTGACGGTGATGGACGTGATGTTAAGGATGCGGCCCCAGCCTTGCTCCTTCATACCCGGCAGCACGGCGCGCGTCAGCTCTACGGCATTGGTAAGCAGCAGGCGGGTGGCCGCTTCCCACATTTCGGGCGTGAGGTGCGCAAACGTGCCGGATGGGGGGCCGCCCGCATTGGTCACCAATACATCAATACGGCCGAAGCGAGCCAAGCCGGCCTCTGCCACCTGGGCAGCGGCCCCCGGCAGCGAAAGATCGGCCGGCACCCCCAGCACCGGCACGCCCGCCGCGTCCTCGATGGCGGCGCAGGTGGCGCGGAGGTCGGCGGCGTTGCGGGCGCAGAGCACCAGCGCCGCGCCTTCGGCAGCCAGCTCTTCGGCCACGGCCCGGCCCAGGCCCCGGCTAGCGGCGGCCACCAGCGCGACTTTCCCTTGTAGTCCTAAGTTCATGATTTAAAGCAGTTTAGCGCAGGTAGGCGTCGGATTTATCGATCCAGTCTTGGCGCGGCGGGCTGAAGATATCCACGTCGAGTGTATCTTCCAAGGCTTCGGCCTTGTGCGGCACGTTGGACGGGATGTGCAGCACCTCGCCCGGGCGCACGATGACTTCGTGGGCCCCTTCGTCGCCGATCCAGAAGCGCAGGGCCCCTTCGAGGATGTAGGTAATCTGCTCGTTTTCGTGATGATGCTTGGGCACGATGGCGCCTTTTTTCAGGTACACGTGGGCCAGCATCGTCTTGTCACCGGTGATGAAACGGCGCGAAATCGAATCTGAGAGTTCTTCTTTGGGCATGTCGTCCCACCGGTAGTGGGTGACGGAGGCAGCATTTTCCGTAGTGTTTTCCATAACGAATGAGCAGGTAGGGGTTTGCGGGCGCCAAGATAAGCGGCTGCGGCTCGCCCGCGCGGTTACAGTGGCATGTTGAACCCGAAGGAGTAGACGGCTTGGGCCGAGCCAAACACGTGCGTCACGCGGCCTGCTCTGTCGGCCCCGATCCAAGTGTTGGTGTAGTTGGCGAAGGCCCCCTGAACGTCGCCCTGCACGAAAAGGTACTTGTAAATGTCGAGCCGCAGGCCAGCACTGCTGCCCACCACCCAGCCGTGGTAATGGAAGGGGCCCTCCTCGTGGCTGCCGAAAATGGTGGAGATGGTGTAGGAAATCATGGGGCCCCCGCCCAGCTTGCCGATGGCGCTGAGCTGCAGGTGTTGGCCCACGGCCAGCTTGTAGCGCTTCACCAAATTTACCATCAGATAGTTGTTGCCGTTGGTGTGCTGGAGGTGCACAAAATCGGGCGTCACCAAGGTGTCCTTGTCGATGTAATGTCCCCGGATGTTGCCCCGGACGTGAATCACTTGGTTATCGTCGACGACGTATTTGAGGTGGTTCCAGCTCACCTCGATACCCAAGTCGTGCTTGTCGTTGAACATGTAGCCCACCGTGGCGTCGTATTGTGGAATCGTGAGGCTGTTGAATCGGAAGAAGTCCACCATGTCGGGCTTGTCGCTGGCGTGCGCATTCACGAACGTAAAGTCGTAATTGTCCGTCTTTTGGTTTTGAAACCGGATGTCGGAGCGCGTATACCAGTCGCGGTTATAGCCCCAACTGAGGTAGAGACTGCCGAGGCGTTTGGCCGTGGGCGGCAGGATGGTGGCAGGAGTGCTGGGCGTGGCGGCCGGAGCGGGGGTAGCAGGAATGCCCGTTTGGGCCAAAACCGGAGTTACCAAGCCCATTAGCAGGCCCGGTAATAGGGT
Source organism: Hymenobacter sp. (assembly GCA_031428075.1). Taxonomy (GTDB): domain Bacteria; phylum Bacteroidota; class Bacteroidia; order Cytophagales; family Hymenobacteraceae; genus Hymenobacter. Next base: position 3,522 of record JANPOR010000152.1, read on the forward strand.
AAAAAATTTCATTGAAGGGCAGTAGAAAATCCGCAATAAGCCTGGCTTTGGAGCGCGACCGTAAAAATTTGCGAAGTTAAGTCTCAACCCCTCAGAATTGTTCATTCAGCTTAGTACCAAAGTAATGAACCTCTCGAAAAGCTCGGCCATATCGTTTAATGCACCGTGGCCGTAAGCCGGTCGTGCCATTTTACACGTCCAATTTTCACGCGCTATGAAACCTATCTCGCCCACCTTGCACGGTGTACTCGACTACGCCACGTGCGCCTTTTTTGCCCTGGCCCCTAGCCTTTTCGGCTTGCATGGGGCCTACGCCACGGTGTGCTACGTGCTGGCCGGCGGTTATTTGGTGGTGTCGCTGCTCACCAACATGCCCTTGGGAGCCGTCCGGTTGCTACCCTTTCCGGTGCACGGCAAGTTGGAGCTGGTCAGCGGCGCGGTGTTCCTGGCGTCGCCTTGGCTGTTTGGCTTCGCCCACGAAAGTGAAACCGCTCGTAACCTATTCGTCGCCGCGGGCGCAGTGTTTTTATTAGTGTACTTCCTCACCGACTGGTATGGGCAAACGCGGCTGGCCGGCACAACCCTGAGCCGCGACGGGGCCCGGCCGAGCCCGCGTTAGCCAGCCACTGCTGGCTAACAGCTTTTCGCTATTAACCAATCAGCAGGAAAAAGCCCGGGCATGCATGGATACCGGGCTTTTTAAGCAATTTTGTGGAGTAGCTTGCGCTGACCTTACTCCCAACAATTAAAGTGAAAAGACTGCTCACTTGGCTCTTCACCGCTACGAAGCTGTTGGCGCTTACTTTAAGTGCCCAAGCCCAAACCGCCGGAACACCGACGAATTACACCGGGCCCCGGTTTCCGGGCGGGCCCGATTCGCTGCGGGCCCTTGTGTACCGCGCTACCCGGCTGGCCGCGCCGGGAGCGGTGGGCCGGGTGCTGCTACACTTTGAGTTAAAAGGCAATCAACAACCGTACAATTTTAAACTGGTGCCATCGCCAGGATCCCTAAATCTGGCACTGCTTGAGGCATCGGCCAATGCCATGGCTTACCTAGAAGCAAAAATGCCTGCCTGGCAGCCCGATATCCCGTGGACCGGCAACAAAAACGCTGCCGATGAACCCCGGATTGCATTGGTCCTCGACTTTGCAACTCCTCAAGCCGCTCAACCTTACGTCTATGCCGATACAGACCCCGTTTTTACCCACCAGGACTTAGGTCAATACGTGCAATCAAGGCTTATCTACCCTCCAGCGGCAATGCGTCGAGAACAACAAGGCAAGGTGTACGTCTACTTTGAAGTGACTGAAACCGGGGCCATCGAACACCTGGAAACTATAGGCACGGCCGGACCGCTGCTCGACGCCGAGGCGTTGCGCGTGGTCCAGAAGTTAGCTGTAGCTACTGCGCCTTCCCTCCTGCAAAACCGACCGGTGCGGGTATTTTACATCTTACCGCTCAATTTCAGGCTGACTTTCACAAGGGGTTAGCACGGCCCGCCCTACTCCCCAAACACCGCGTTAGCCAGCGCCAGCACCGCCCGGCGGGTTTCGTCGGGCTGCTCCAAATAAGCCAGGTGGCCGCTGCCTTCCAGAAACAGGGCCGCGCCCGTGGCTGGCAGCGCCGCCTGGCGCACCGAGTCGTCGAAATGCACCGCCACGTCGTGCTTGCCGGCCACCAGCAGCACCGGGAAAGCTGCCTGGGCCAGCACAACGGTGCGGTCGGGGCGGGCGGCCATCCCGCGCAGGGCCCCGGCGAAGGTGCTCGCGGGCGTGGCTTTACCGATTTCTTCGAGCAGTTCGCGGGCCTCGGCCAACCGGTCGCGGTTGGCGGGCGCAAACAGGGGCCGCACGAAGCTGTCCATGAACTTACCCACGCCATGACGCTCCACGAAGCTGATGTTTTTCTCGCGGTTCTGGCGCTTCTCGTCGGTATCGGGCAGGGCCGTGGAATTGATGAGCGCCAAGCCGGCCACCCGGCTAGGATAGCGCTCGGCTAAGGCTAGGGCCACGTAGCCGCCCATGCTGTGGGCCACCAGCAGCACCGGATCGGCGGCACCTTTGTCGTTGAGGTACTGAACGATGTAGCGCGCCTGGGCCTCCATACTGAAGTCGGGCACGGACGCCAGGTTGGTGCCGTGGCCGGGCAGGTTGGGGGCCAGCAGGCGGTAGCTAGCCGGGAAGGACCGGGTGAAATCGGTCCACACCTCGCGGCTTTCGGCGAAGCCGTGCAGAAATACGAGGGTGGGCGGGGAAATAGCGGGGGCGGCCATACTGGCAAAGGTAGAAGCCTGACCCGACGCCACGTTTTGGCCCGGCGACCGGCGCACAGGCCAAAACTTGGCGGCACGGGGGCGGTTGAAGATAATAATTAAAGCGACGTTGCAAGCCTATCTGGGGGCAATATTAGGGGCCAATGATCAGGTTATAAGTCCGTTGTCCGTTCAACGGGGCTCCGCGTCGACTTTTCTGGTGCCAAACCCTGCCCTACCTTCCGCGGTAGATACACTTTCTCATCCCCAAAACACCATGCCCAAAATCGTTTCGCCGCAAGTCGAATTCAGTTTCCTGCTGCAACAGGTCAAACAGCACGCGCCCGAGATCTTCGATTCGGAAGGCCGTTTCCTCAACCTGCTCGAAGGCCGCTGGCAGGAGCCCGGCCAGCCCCGTGCCTTCCACTCGCCCATCGACGGGGCAGAAATTGGCCGCCTGCCCATGCTTAACCACGACGTGGCTTTGCGCGCCGTGACCGCCGCCAAAAACGAAGCCGCCGCCTGGGCTGCCACCGACCTCACCGAGCGCAAGCGCCGCGTGCAGGACTGCCTCGACCAGCTCCGGCCTCTGGCCGACCTCATCGGCAAGCTGCTGATGTGGGAAATCGGCAAAACCTACGCCGCCGGCTTCACCGACATCGACCGTGCCATCGACGGGGCCCAGTGGTACCTTGACAACATTGAGCCCATGCTGGAGGGCCGCCAGCCGCTGGGTCTGGTGAGCAATATCGCCTCGTGGAACTACCCGTTCTCGGTGCTCTTTCACGCCGTGCTGGTGCAGGCCCTGGCCGGCAACGCCGTGATTGCCAAGACGCCCACTGACGGCGGCTTCATCTCCCTGAGCCTGGCCTTCGCCGTGGCCCGCCGCTGCGGCCTACCCCTAACCCTGGTGAGCGGCCCCGGCGGCGAACTAAGCGAGGTGCTGGTGCAGGACCCCCGCATCGACGTACTAAGCTTCGTGGGGGGCCGCTACAACGGCCGCTACATCGCCGACGCCCTGCGCTCGGAAAACAAGCGCTATATGCTGGAAATGGAGGGAGTGAACACCTACGGCCTCTGGAATTTTTCGGACTGGGACCTACTGGCTCAGCACCTGCGCAAGGGCTACGACTATGGCAAGCAGCGCTGCACGGCCTACGTGCGCTTCGTGGTGGAGCGGCGGCTGTTCCCGCAGTTCCTCGAAACCTACCTCGGCGTCATCAAAGGCCTGAAAGTGGGCAACCCCACCCTGGTGGACGGCCCCGACGACCCGCTGCCGGAGCTGGCCTTCGGCCCGGTCATCAATGCCCGCCAGGCCGAGGACCTCGACCGCCTCTACGCCAACGCCCTGCAAACCGGGGCCACCCCGCTTTACGACGGTCAGCTCGACGATAGCCTGTTCCTGCCCGGCCAGGACCGTAGCGCCTACCGCGCCCCGCGGGCCTTGGTGGGTCTGCCCCGCCAGAGCGAGCTGTACTACAAGGAGCCCTTCGGCCCCATCGATAGCATCGTGCTCGTGGACCGTGTGGAGGAGTTGGTGGGCGAGATGAACATCTCGAACGGGGCCCTGGTGGCGGCCGTCGTGTCGGACGACGCGGCCTGGGCCGCCCGCACGGCCAAGGAAATCCGCGCCTTTAAGGTGGGCGTGAACGCGCTGCGCTCGCGCGGCGACCGGGCGGAAGTGTTCGGTGGCCTGGGCGAATCGTGGAAAGGCGCCTTCGCGGGCGGGGCCCTGCTGGTGGAGGCCGTCACGCAGGGCAACTCGCCCGTGCTCGGCAACTACCCGGGTGCCATACTGCTGCCGGAGAAGATCTAAGCGAACTGTAGCGCGGATTTTATGCGGCGGTTCCGGCAACGGGGCCGCCGCATTTGCGTTGAGAAACCGGGGCAGCGGATAGCATTTCGTGCCGCTCCGGCTTTCAAAGTCCATTTCCAGCTCGCAACTGACTTTCTGCCATGACTTCCACCTTCCGCCGTATTTTCCAAATTGTTGATGGCAACAGGAGGCCCGTCGGCGACGGCTTCGACGTGACCAGCCCCATGCCAGGGCCCCGCATCCGGCAGTTGAGCCCGTACCTGATCATCGACCACGTCGGGCCGATGCAGATTGCGCCACCGACTCGCCGCCCGGCTCGCACCGCAGCTTCGAAACCACGACGGTGGTGTACGACGGCCACTTGGCCCACCGCAACACGGCCGGCCACGACGGCGCCATCGACCCCGGCGACGTGCAGTGGATGACCGCCAGTGCCCGCCTGCGCCACGCCGAGATATACGACCGCAAATTTGCCCGCCGCGACGGGGCCCTGGAGTTGCTCCAGCTGTGGGTGAACTGCCGAAGGCCGACAAGCTGGTGCCGCCCAAGTACCAGGAGTTGCGCGCCGCCGCCATCCCCGGCGTACCGCTGCCCGACAGAAAAGACCATATCTGCGTGGTTGCCGGCAGCTACGGCAGCGCCACGGACCCCGCCAGCACGTTCTCGCCCATGACGCTACTGGACTTACACTTGCCCCAAGGCGCTGACTTTGCGCTGACGCTGCCCACCCCGTACAACGTGGGCCTGTACGTGGAGTCAACGGTGACCGACCGGCCAAAGCTCAACATTTGGCTGTGATAGGCTGGGATTCGACCGACGTGCAAATCACGGCTTCGGAAAACAGCCTCGTGCTGGTGCTAGCCAGCGAGGCCATCGAAGAGCCACTGGCCACCTACGGTTCCTTCGTGATGAACACCGGCGAGGAACTAATGGTGGCCATTGCAGACTTCGAGAACGGCAACATGGGCAAGTTCCCCAAAGATGAGTAGCCGCCGTGCAGGGTACGGCGATCCAAGCCCGTCGAAATCTGTGCACATTATTTATAATACTAATTATCAATTTTTTGTACCTGCGTCATGAACGACTTTATCGATTACACCACTTCCCGCCGCGACTTTTTGCGCACGCTCACGCTCGGCGCGGGCGCTACGCTGGTGGGCTCGGCTGCCCTGGCCGAACCCCTGCGCGGGCTGGCCGGGAGCCCCGCGACTGACCGCCAGTTGGGCGTGGCGCTGGTGGGCCTGGGCGGCTACAGCGCCGGGCAACTGGCTCCCGCCTTGCAGCAAACCAAGCTATGCCGGCTGGCTGGCATCGTGACCGGCACGCCGGCCAAGGCGGCGCAGTGGAAGCAACAGTACCGCATCCCGGACAAGAACGCCTACGACTACAAAACCTTCGACCGGATCATCGATAACCCCGACATCGACATTGTGTACGTAGTGCTGCCCAATGCCTTGCACGCCGAGTACGTGGTGCGGGCGGCGCAGGCGGGCAAGCACGTCATCTGCGAGAAGCCGCTGGCCACGTCGGTGGCCGATGCGCGCCGCATGGTGGCGGCCGTGCAGAAAGCGGGCAGAAAATTCAGCGTGGGCTACCGACTGCACTTTGAGCCGCACAACCGCGAAATGATGCGCCTGGGCCAGCAGCAAGTATTTGGGCCGGTGCGGCACTTGACGGCCGACAACGGCTTCCGGCTGAGCACCCCGAGCTGGCGCGTGAACCGGGCCCTGAGCGGCGGGGGGCCCCTCATGGACATGGGCATTTACTGCGTGCAGGGCTGCCTCTACACCAAGGGCCAAGTACCGGTATCGGTCACCGCCAAATTCATCCCCAACCCCGACCCGTCGCTTTTCAAAGACGTGGAAGCCGGCATCGACTGGCAGTTTCAGTTCGCCGACGGCGCCTTGGCTGACTGCCGCACCCGCTACACCGAAAACATGAACAACCACCTGCGCGCCGAGGGCCCCAAGGGCTGGGCCGAACTGGCGCCGGCCTTCGGCTACGGCGGCCTCCAGGGCCGCACCAGCCAGGGCCCCATGAACGTACCCAATATCAACCAGCAAGCTGCGCAGATGGACGATTTCGCCGCTTGCGTCCTCCACAACCAACCCACCCGCGTGCCCGGCGAAATGGGCCTGCGCGACGTGCAGCTGCTCGAAGCCATCTACCGCGCCGCCGAAACCGGCCAGAAGGTGTCGACCACCGACGTGCTACAGCTCATCGACCGTACCAGCGCCGGCAGGTAGCCGATAGCCAAAGCCCCTAGCGCGGCTTCACCGGGAACCGCTCGAACGCCTTGGCCACGCCCTTGTCGATTTGCGCGGCCGCACGGCTAGGCTTGCGCGAAAGCACGCGCGTGGTAGTGCCTTGCCACACTTGCTCCTTACGGGCGGCGTCCACCACGTCGATGGTGGCGGTGCCTTCCTCGTATTTTCCCACCGGCACGTTCTGCGCCTGCCAGCGGTAGTTGCGCTGACCGATGTAGTACGGGCCGTCTTGCTGGTACACGGTCTGGCGGGTTTGCACCAGCTCTTTGGTCGCAATGCCGATGTTCACCCACAAGTCGGGTTGCGCCGCCCGCTGGTAGCCGCGAGTTTCCATTTCGTACGTCACGGCCCGCTTCAAATCGAAAATGTTCGCTCCTATATCCTTGGAAGTCGGGGCGTTGCGAACCGATTCGTCCATGATGTTGTAGGTTTTGTAGCGCGTGAAGTCAATGTTCTGCTTCTGGTCGATTTGTACCGCCTGCCCCCACGAGGACGAACTCGCCGCCAGTTGCAGACCCAGCACCAACAACGGTTTTTTCATCAGTGGGAAACGCGCGAACATGACAAAAACTTTTTTAGGAATGGATGGAATAGAAAAATTAATTAACGCTTACCCGCCCAACGCAGCCAACGGAAAATCTATTTAAAAAAAGAATTTTTTTATTATCAAAAATAATATGGAACAGGCGGTGGTCTATGATTTGCATGCAGGTTCACAACACCGTCTAGACCGACGACCTGTATTTTGGCGTATACATTTGTGACGCACTTTTATATTTAAATGGATGTTATTTAACCTTGATACCAGTATCATTTGGAAGCTCAATACTATCGCGGCAAGCTTTCCTTCCCTAAG
>JANPOR010000153.1:0-8521 GCA_031428075.1 Hymenobacter sp.
CTTCTCGAAGTGATTATTGGTTGGCCGAAGCCGTACCCTTGGGCATCAAGTACTTATTGTACCAATTCAGATACCGCGCGTAGCGGTCCTTGACGTAGCTAGGCGTAGACACACCGTGGAATTGGCCGGGGTAGATGACAAGCTGCGTGGGCACATTCAGGCTTTTCAGGGCCTGGTACATCTGCTCGGTGTTGAGCAAGGGCACATTGAAATCTTTTTCGCCGCAGACAAAGAGCGTGGGCGTTTTGATGCGGTCGGCGTGGAAGAAGGGATAGGAGACGCGCATATAAACGTCGGTATTTTTCCAGGGCGTGCCCAGCTCGGTTTCGTAATCGCGGATGTACTGATCGGTGCCGTAGCCGGCCAGTACGTTGCCGATGCTGGCGCCGCTCACCGCGGCCTTGAAGCGCTGGTCGCGGGCAATCACTTGGTCGGTCATGATGCCGCCATAGCTCCAGCCGCCCACGCCGAGGCGGTCGGGGTCGGCCAAGCCCTGGGCCACGGCGTAGTCCACCACGGCCAGTACGTCGTCGGTGTCCTTATTGCCCCAGTCGGCGAAAATGGCTTTACTGTATTCCAGGCCCCGGCCCGAGCTGCCGCGCGGGTTGGCCACCACCACGGCGTAGCCGTTGGCGGCAAAATATTGCCACTCAAACGAGAAGCCATAGCCGAACTGCGCCACCGGCCCGCCATGAATCCGCAGCAGCGCGGGGTACTTGTGGCCTGCCTGGTAGCCCACCGGCTTGATAATAAAGCCGCTCACCGGCGTACCGTCCTTGCTTTTAGCCTGGATAGCTTCCACTGCGCCCAGCGAGACGCCGCGCAGCCACGCGTCGTTCTGTTTAGAAAGCGGCCGCAGGGTCCCTTTTTTGTCGAGGGCAAACACTTCGTCGGGCTGCTGGGGCTGACTGTTGAGCACCACCACCTGGCCGGAGCGGGCCACGTCAAAGCTGCCAATTTCGCGGGCCCCGGCCAGTACTTTTTCGATTTTACCGCCCGCCGCCGGCACCCGCATCAGCGTCTCGGCGCGGTCGTCTTCGAGCAGGAAGTAGACGCTTTTGCCATCGTAGGCCCATTGCGGATGGCTGGTGTTGCGGTCGAGGCCGGCGGTGAGGGCACGGGCGGGGCCCCCGCTTACGGGCACCACCATCAACTGGTGCAGAGCGTACACGAGCTGCTCCTTGGGGCCGCCCTGCACGAAAGCAATTTGCCGGCCGTCGGGGCTCCAAGCGGGGCGGCTGCCGTAGTTGGGCGCGCTCTCGGGCACGTCGGTGGCGAGCAGCGGCCGGGCCATGGCCCCGGCCGTGGCGTCGATGAGGAACAGGTCGTAGTTGTCGTGGCGGTCGGGGTCGGGACCCCGCTTACTACTGAATACCAACTGCTTGCCATCAGGACTCCAGGCGGGCAGGTGCTCGTCGTACTGGCCCGGCGTGAGGTTGGTGAGGCGGCGCGTGGCTACGTCGAACACGTAGAGGTGCTGGCGCTGGTTATTCAAATAGCCATCGACGTCCTTCTTAAACTGGAAGCGGTCGATGACGATGGGCGGCGCGGTTTTCTTCTTGGCTTTCTGGGCGGCGGTGAGCGAGTCGGGGTCGGCGTCCTTGATAATCATGGCGATGCGCTGGCCGTCGGGGGCCCACACGTAGTCCGACACGCTGCCCTTGAGCTTGGTCACTTTCTCGGCCTCGCCGCCGGCGCGGTTCAGCAGCCAGAGCTGGGCGTCGGCACCGTCGGCCTCGCCGCGGCTCGACACGAAGCTCAGGTACTTGCCGTCGGGGCTGAAGCGGGGCCTGGTTTCGCTGGCCGGGCTGGTGGTGACGCGCAGGTTCTGCGAGCCATCGGTGCGGGCCATCCACACGTCGGCGTCGCGCTTGTCGGTGGCGGTATCGGGGCGGGTCACGGTGTAGGCTACCCAGGCGCCATCGGGCGCGAGTTGGGGGTCGGCCACGTCGCGCAGCTGGGCCAAGTCGCGCAGGTTCAGGGGTCGCGGGGCGGTTTGGGCGAGCAGAGCCGGCGGGGTCAGCGCCAGCGTGGCCAAAAGAGGTAGAATGTTTTTCATAAAAAATAAGGTTGCGCAGAGACGGAAAAACCGGGATAAGGACGCACTGCGGCGCGTTGGAAAAAGAAGGGACACACCATTTACTTAGTCCGTCCCGGGTGCCAAGATGCAAAAATGTAGTGGCACTAGCGTTCAACGCCTTAAGAATTGCCCCGTCTTTTCTATGAATTGCCTTATTTTATCATTGGAAAACGGTGCGAATGATGGACGCCCAGCGTCTGGCCTGCATCTTTGCCACGGGCGGCTTATCCGTGCCTACTCCCAATACACGCTAATTTATTTTTGATGATTTCTCTACTTTCTTGCGGGCAAACGGCGGCGCACGCCTTGGGCAGGGCCAGCCGCTGGCTCCTGCTGGGCCTGGCTCTGCCCTTCACCGGCACCGCCCAAACGGCCCCCAACACTGACGCCGGGGCCCTGCTAACGCCCGACCAGTTTCTGGGTTACCCGCTGGGCAGCCAGTTCACGCCCCAGGCCGACGTGCTGCGCTACGCGGCCCACGTGGTGGCCCACACCCCCACCCGCATGAAGGTGGTGCGCTACGGCCAGACCTACGAAAAGCGCCCGCTGGAAGTGATTGAGGTGGCCAGCACCGAGAATTTTGGCCGGCTTGATGCCATTCAGCACAACGACCGCCGCCTCGCCAGCCTCGAAAGCGGCACGGCCAGCCGCCAGATGCCGGCCGTGGCTTGGCTCAGCTACAACGTGCACGGCAACGAGGCCGTCAGCTCTGAAGCGGTGATGCAGGTGCTCTACGACCTAGCCAACCCCCAGGACCAACAGATGCAGGATTGGCTGAAAAATACGGTGGTCGTCATCGACCCGTGCGTAAACCCTGACGGGCACGACCGCTACGTGAACTGGTACAACCGCGTGCGCAACCAGGGGCCCAACGCCGGCCCCGATTCCTGGGAGCACCACGAGCCCTGGCCCGGCGGGCGCTACAATCACTACTATTTCGACCTGAACCGCGACTGGGCGTGGCAAACTCAGCAGGAAAGTCGCCAGCGCATCGTGCTTTACAACCAGTGGCTGCCGCAAGTGCACGCCGATTTTCACGAGATGGGACCCAATAACTCGTATTATTTTTCGCCGGCCGCCAAACCCTATCACGCCGACATCACGCCCTGGCAGCGCAAGTTCCAGGGCATCATCGGCGACTATAACCGGATCGCCTTCGACAAAAACAACTGGCTGTACTTCACCCGCGAAACCTACGACCTTTTTGCCCCCACCTACGGCGACACCTGGCCCACCTTCAACGGCGCCATAGGCATGACTTACGAGCAGGGCGGCGGGGGCCCCGCCGGGGTGCGCTTCGCCCGCACCGACGGCGACACCCTCACCCTGGTCCAGCGCATCGCCCACCACCACGCCGCCAGCCGCGCCACCATCCAGGCCACCGCCGAGCGCCACGACGACCTATTACGCGAGTTTCAGGCCTATTTCACCAACGCCAAAACTAAGCCCCAGGGGCCCTACAAAACCTTCGTACTGGCCTCCGGCAACGACGCGGGGCAGCTGCGCATGCTGACCCAGTACCTCGACCGCCAGCAAATCAGCTACGGCTTCGCACCGAAACGCGTGAAAGCCCGCGGCTTTAATTACGCTTCCGGCAAAACCGAATCGGTCGAAATCGCTCCCCACGATGTGCTGGTAAGCATGTACCAGCCCAAGTCGACGCTCGTGAAAGTATTGTTCGAGCCGAAGCCCAAGCTCGAAGATTCACTCACCTACGACATCACCTCCTGGGCCCTTCCCTACTCGTTCGGGGTGAAAGCCTACGCGCTGGCCGCACGCCTCGACGCTTCGGGGCCCATGCCCGCCCCGCCCGTGGTAGAGGGCAGCGCCGCTTCGCCCACTGAGCGGCCCTACGCTTACCTGGCCCGCTGGAACAACTTGCAGAACGTGCGCTTCCTGAGCCGGCTACTCCAGCAGAAAGTAAAGGTGCGCTTTGCCGAGCAGGCGTTTGAGGCCGAAGGGCAGAAGTACGCCCCAGGCACACTCATCATCACCCGCACCGGCAACGAGGCCCTGGGCCCAAAATTCGACCAGCTCGTGCGGGCCCAGGCCGACTCAGCCGGTTCAGCAGTGCAAGCCGTGAAATCAGGCTTTTCGACCACCGGCCACGATTTAGGTTCTGGCACCGTGCATTTTGTGAAGCAGCCCACGGTGGCCGTTGTGGCGGGCCCTGGCATCGACGCCACGGCATTTGGCGAGGTGTGGCACTTCTTTGAGCAGCAGCTCGGCTACCCCATCACCGTGTTAGGCACGGACTATTTGAGCCGCGTGTCGATGCAAAAAATCGACGTCCTCATCCTGCCCGACGGCAACTACGCCGACATCTACCCCGAACGAGCCCTCGAAAACCTCAAAACCTGGGTGCGCGGCGGGGGCAAGCTCATTGCCATGGAAGGAGCCGCCAAGTTCCTGGCCGACAAAAAGGATTTCTTGCTCAAAACCAAGTCCGCTGATTCCGTAGCCCTCAAAAAAATCGAGAAGGCCAACCCTTACCTGCCGTTGCGCCGCTACGGCAATGCCGAGCGCGAAGGCACCGAGGAACAGTCGCTCGGCAGCATCTACCGCGTACAGCTCGACAACACCCACCCGCTGGCTTTCGGCTACGGCGACACCTACGCGGCTCTCGTGCGCACCCCACTTAACTACCGCTTCATCGGCAAGGGTGGCTGGAACGTAGGCGTTATCAAAAAAGAGGCCTACTACTCCGGCTACGCCGGTGGCAGAGCCCGCAAAGAGCTAACTGACACGTTTGTACTGGGCGAGCAGGATTTGGGGCGTGGCCAAGTTATTTACTTGGGCGATAACCCGCTGTTCCGCGCCTTCTGGCAGGGCGGCAAGTTGCTGTTTGGCAACGCGGTATTTCTAGTTGGGCAGTAACATATTAGCCGCCAGTTGCCGATCATTGACGCCTTTAAAACAAGCGTTAATGACCAGCAAATGGCGGCTAAACCAATAAAGCTCGTGCGGCTCTGGGAAGCGATGCCGCTACGAGATTGTATGAATCGTTCGTCCAGGCCCGCACTTGTGCACCGGTGGCCCCAGTGCCGATGAGCACTGTATTCCAGTGCTTTTTGTTCATGTGGTACCCGGGAAGCACAAAATCAAACGCTTCGCGCAACTCCGAGGCCCGGACGGGGTCGCACTTCAAATTGACACTGGCGAAGGTTTCGATGTCGGTGAGGGCGAATATTTTACCACCTACCTTGAACACCAGCGTTTCGGGCCCAAAAGGCGTGTCTTCGGTGGCCCCGGGTAAGCCAAGGCAATGGTCGCGAAAATCCTCAATATTCACCTCAAGCGCTTATTTTAGAGCACGTAGCGGAAAAACATCACCACCAGGCACACCAAGAACATCGCCAGGCTGAGCTTATTGATGAAGTGCATGGTGCGAAGGTTGAAGTTGCTCTGGCGGCTGGGGTCGTTCTTGCGGAAGAAATACCCGAGCGCGGGGCCGAAATTAAAAAGGTCTTTACCGTTCATGGCAGGGCGAAGGTGGATGCAGTAAAGTAACATTATACGCCCCAAAATGATTGCCGCACTTCAGAATTAATCCCCGATAGTTGCCGGCCAAAATTTCGCCGCCCGCCTTAGTTTTTCCGGCCCAATTCCATTTGCTACTCGTGAAAAAACTCGCTACCAACCTCACCTTCCAGGTCCTGTTTGCCATTGCCCTCGGGGTGGCAGTGGGGACCCTGTTCCCCAGGTTTGGCGCGGCGCTCAAGCCCATAGCCGACACTTTCATCAACTTGGTGCGGATGCTCATTGCCCCCATCATTTTCCTCACCGTGGTGCTGGGCATCGCGGGCATCGGCAGCCTCAAGAAGGTGGGCCGCGTGGGCGGTAAAGCGCTGCTTTATTTCGAGGTGGTGACCACCCTGGCCCTGGCCATTGGCATCGGTGTAGCCAATCTGACGCAGCCCGGGGCCGGGGTGCAAGCCGCGGCCGCGGCCGTATTGCACGACGCCAAAAGCGCCTCGGAAGCCGCCAAGTACACGACCCAGGCCGGCGAGATGAACTGGGTGGAGTTTTTCACCCACATCGTGCCCTCCAATGTGGTGGAGGCATTCGCTAAAGGCGACATCTTGCAGGTATTATTGTTCGCCATCCTTTTCGGCTTGGCTATGAACCGCTTGGGCGACTACGCACAGCCACTGGTGAAGACTTTCGACCGTCTGTCGCACGTACTGTTCGGGGTGCTGGCCCTGGTGATGAAGTTAGCTCCGCTGGGGGCCTTCGGGGGCATGGCGTTCACCATCGGCAAGTACGGCTTGGCCACGCTGCTGCCGCTGGGCAAGCTGATGCTGGTGGTGTACTCCACCATGTTCCTGTTCATCTTCGGCGTGCTAAACCTAATTCTGCGCTATTATAAGCTGCGCCTAGGGCCCTACCTGGGCTTTATCAAGGAAGAAATCTTGCTGGTGCTGGGCACCTCATCGTCGGAATCGGCCTTGCCGCGCATGATCGACAAAATGGAGCGCTACGGCTGCTCGCGCTCCGTAGCCGGGCTGGTCATTCCCACCGGCTATTCTTTCAACCTCGACGGCACATCGATTTACTTGTCCATCGCCGTTATTTTCCTGGCCCAGGCATTCAACATCCCGCTCTCGCTGGGGCAGCAACTGTCGCTGATTGCCATCTTGATGGTCACGAGCAAGGGCGCAGCGGGCGTCACCGGCTCAGGCTTCATCGTGTTGGCCTCTACCCTGGCGGCCACCAAAACCATTCCGGTCGAGAGCGTGGCCCTGCTGCTGGGCGTCGACCGCTTCATGTCGGAAGCTAGGGCCATCACCAACGTCATCGGCAACGGTGTGGCGGCGCTGGTCATCGCCAAAAGCGAGGGCGAATTCGACGAGGCCCGCCACCAGCTGGCCTTGCAAGGCCGCTCGGTGCCCGAGGAGCTACGGCCCGAGCCGGCAGCCTCGCTGCCCCTAGTGGGAAAGTAGCGTTCTTGAGTAGACCGGCTCAGCCAAAAGTAGTGCTGCGGTAAGGTCTGCAATCAATGTGGTGAACAGGCCTTGCAACCCATTTCTTTTGGAATATTATTACGTGAATTAAACCCTACCTGCTCATGAAGCTCTTCTTTGCATCCCTACTCTTCCTCGCCTTTGCCCGCCCCACTCTGGCCCAAAAAGCTTCGCCCGAGACCGAGGCCGTGAAGCAAACTGTCACCGCTTTTTTCGACGGGATGCGGCGCGGCGACAGCACCATGGTGCGCCGTACGCTAGCCCCAGCCGCTGTTTTTCACGGCATAAGCGGCAAGCCCGGCCAGCCACCCACGCTGGAAATTGAAAGCATCAACGGTTTCCTGAAGGCCGTGGGCACGCCTCATTCCGAAATCTGGGACGAGCGGGTTCAGTTCGAACGGGTATTGATTGATGCCAACTTAGCCAGCGTCTGGGCCCCGTACGAGTTTTACCTGGGCGGCAAATTCAGCCACTGCGGCTACGACTCGTTTCAATTAGTAAAGCTGGCCGACGGCTGGAAAATAGCGCACGTTATCGACACGCGGCGCAAAGAGAAGTGTCGATAAAATCAATTAATTTTAAGTGAATATCTTTAGTTAACAGTACTTTAATACTACCAAAATTTATTAAGCATTTGCTGATCCAGACCGCAAACTTCAACCTCAATTTCATCGAACTCCTCGACATCAGTGATGCAAATGCCACCCGCGCAGTTAATAACTTCATGAGGTTTAAGAATAGCTATTAAGTCAAGCGCAGCTAATTTCTTCCAGTTCACAGTCTCGGTATTTAAGCGGAAGAAGGATTGGAAATTAGAGAAATAGGCAGATGAAGAATTTAATGTTCCTCCGATAACACCCATCGACTCGTCTACAATAGCAGCTTCAATTGACCCTAAATTGACTGCGCCTGCAAATAGTTGTATTTTCATTATCGAAGAAATCTTATACTCCTATCGGCTCGTCTACCAACTCCTTCTCAATCCATTTCCCATCCTCGCGCATCAATTCAATCAACTCATCTACGGCGCGTTCTTCCGGCACGGCTTTTTTGATGACTTCCTGGCCGCGGTAGAGGGCGATTTTGCCTTTGCCGACGCCCACGTAGCCGTAGTCGGCGTCGGCCATCTCGCCGGGGCCGTTCACGATGCAGCCCATGATGCCGATTTTGATGCCCTTCAGGTGGTCGGTGCGCTTGCGGATCATGGCGGTGGTTTCCTGGAGGTCGAACAGGGTACGGCCGCAGCTGGGGCAGCTGATGTACTCGGTTTTGGACATGCGCGTGCGGGCCGCCTGCAGAATGCCGAAGCTGAGCTGGTTGAGCTGGTCGAGGGTGGCGAGCCACTCGGTTTTCGGGCGCTCGGGCAGCAGCTCGGTGCTCAGCACCACGCCGTCGCCGAGGCCGTCGAGGAGCAGGCCGCCTACATCGGTAGCGGCGTAGAGTTGGGTTTGCTCGGGCGTAAGGGCCGGGTATTGGC
>JANPOR010000154.1:0-1851 GCA_031428075.1 Hymenobacter sp.
GCAGCAGCTCGACTTCCTCACACGAAGAATAAACGCTCACCGGCAAGGGCTTGGCTTCGGAGCCGGCCCAGTTCCAGCTGGCTACGGCATCGTGCCAGTGCCAGCGCGACCATTCGGCCCGCTGGGGGTTGACGGGGAAAGAGGGGGTAGGCGGCTGTACGAACACCGATACCTGGTCTTTGCTCCAGAGCGCATCGCGGTAGTACGACTGGGGCCGCTTCCAGCCGCAGATGTCCAGGTCGCCGCAGAAGGCCAGGTTCCAGGGGTAGAAATCCTGCTGCTGCGGGTAGCCGCGCCAGCCGATGCTGGCCTCACCGATGTAGTCGAAGGCCGTCCAGACGAAATCGCCAATTAGGTAGGGATGGTCCTCCACGGCCATCCAGCTGCCGAACGCATCAAGGGCGTACGACTCCGTAGCGACTATCACGCGGTTGGGCACCCGGGCGTGGTCCTGGGCGTAGAGGTCGCCGGCGTAGCCGCCTACCGCGTAGTTATAGCCGCCCACGTCGAGGGTCGCAAAATACGGGTCCTTATCGGGGCGTAGCTCGTTGACGGCGGAGGTAACGGGGCGGGTGGGGTCAAGCTCCTTCACGTAGCGAGCCAACGTGGCGGCCGTTTGCACGCCGGCCGGGGTGCCGCGCTCGGGTATTTCGTTGCCGATGCTCCAGAGGATAATGCTCGGGTGGTTACCGTCGTGGGCCACCATGCTGCTGATGTCTTTCTGCCACCACTCGTCGAAATACAGGTGGTAGTCGGCCGGGTTTTTGCCCACCCGCCACATATCGAAAGCTTCTTCGAGCACGAGCATGCCGAGCCGGTCGCAGGCGTCGAGCAGGGCCGTGGAGGGCGGATTGTGGCTCAGGCGAATGGCATTGAAGCCGCTGGCTTTAAGCAGCTCCACCTTGCGCTCTTCGGCCCGGTCGTAGGCCTTGGCGCCGAGCGGTCCGTTGTCGTTGTGAATGCAGCCGCCGCGCAGCTTCAGTGATTGACCGTTGAGCTGAAAGCCGTTGGTGGCATCGAAGGCCAGGGTCCGAATGCCGAAGCGGTGCGGCTGCTGCTCGACGAGCACCTTGCCGAGGTACACTTCGCTGACGGCCGTGTAGAGGCTGGGCGCCTGCGGCGACCAGCGCAGCGGGGACTTTACAGGCAGGTCCTGGCTGAACGCTACGGTGGCACCGGGGGCCAGGGTCTGCCGGGCTTCGGCCCGGGCCACTTGCTGCCCGCCCGGGCTCAGCAGGCGCGTGACGAGCTTTACTTCCTGGGCCTGCGCCGCCTGGTTCTGCACCGCCGTGCGGGCGTGAACCTGGGCCTGAGCGGCCGTGATAACAGGGGTAGTAAGGGTGGTGCCCCACGTAGCCAAGTGCACCGGCGGCAGCCGGCTCAGCCACACGTGCCGGTAGATGCCTGAGCCCGAATACCAGCGGCTGGTCACCCCTTCGTTCTGCACCTGCACGGCGAGCACATTGGGGCCCGCAGGATTCAGGTAATCGGTCAAATCGTGCCAGAACGGCGTGTAGCCGTAGGGGTGCGTGCCCAGCAGGTGTCCGTTGAGCCACACGCTGGCGTTCATATACACGCCGTCGAACTGCACCTGCAGGCGCTGACCTTTGGCCTCGGCGGGCAGTGTAAAGGTTTTGCGGTACCAGCCCGCACCGCCCCGCGTAAAACCGCCGTTGGCCTGACTGACAGCATTTACCTGAAATGGCGACGCGGTGCCGGGCACATCCTCGATGCTCCAGTCATGGGGCAGGCTCAGCGCACGCCAGCCCGAGTCGTCGAACCCAGCAACTTCCGCACTTTGCGCCCCGCCCTCGTGAAACCGCCAGTCAGCATCCCACAGCATCCGGCTGC
>JANPOR010000155.1:0-2802 GCA_031428075.1 Hymenobacter sp.
CCTCGGGAGAGGCAAGCCGCTTCTTCTGCTTTGAAACCGCTTACTTTTTCTTCAGCCCTAGCTCGACCAGGCGCTCGTTCAGGAACTCGCCGGCCGTGATATCGGCTTCCTTCTTGGGGTTGTCGGACGTCACGCAGTGCTCCAGGGCCGCCAGGCTCATCTCGGAGCGCGGGTGCATGAAGAACGGAATGCTGTAGCGGGAAGTGTTCATTTTCTCGCGGGCCGGGTTCACCACACGGTGAATGGTGCTGCGCAGCACCCCGTTGGTGAGGCGCTGGAGCATGTCGCCCACGTTCACCACAATCTGGTCGGGCAGGGCCGTGATGGGGATCCAATGGCCGTCGCGGCGTAGCACTTGCAAGCCGTCGGCGCTGGCGCCCATTAGCAAAGTTATCAAGTTGATATCGCCGTGCTCGGCGGCGCGCACGGCGTCGGCGGGCACGGCGGCTGGGTCTTCGATGGGGAAGTAATGGATGGGGCGCAGGATGGAGTTGCCGTGGCGCACCTTGTCGTCAAAATAGTTTTCGGGCAGCTCCAGATACAGGGCAATGGCGCGGAGCACGTCTTGGCCGGTCGCCTCCAAAGTGCGGTACGCGGTGAAGGTGCTGTCGTGGAAGCCGGGCACTTCCGCGGGCCAGATGTTGTCGGGGTACTCGCTCTTCACGGGGTCGGTGGCGTCTTCCACCTCCTGCCCCACGTGGTAGAACTCCTTGAGGTCGCCGGTGTTGCTGCCCTTGGCGTGCTCCTTGCCCTTGCTGATGTAGCCGCGCTGACCGGCCAGCTCCGGCTTTTCGTAGGCTTGCTTGGCGGCGTCGGGTAGCTGGAAAAACGCCTGCACATCGGCGTAAAGCCGCTTGGTTTGTTCGTTGTTGAGGCCGTGGTTTTTCAAGGCCACGAAACCGATGTTCTGGTAAGCCTCGCCGAGTTGCCGCACGAATTGGGCTTTGCGCTGCGGATCGCCGGAGCGGAAATCGGCGAGGTCAAGGGACGGAATCTGATCCAGGAGCTGGTCTTGCATGGCCAAAAGGCGGAAAATGAAACGAGAATAAAAACGGCTCGCTCGCGGGGGAGGGGCTGTAGCTAAAAGACCTGCAAGTTAATAAACCGCCAACGGCGGCTGCCGGTTTGGGATCGGGCGCGCTAATCAATGCCAATCAATGCCAAAGAATGTTGTTCTTTGCGCGGTTACTCATTCATAGATTCCCTATTCTTTCGCCACTTTCGCTTTTATGAAACACCGCCTCACCACTTGGCTCCCCACCGGCTTGCCCATGGCCCTGGCCCTGCTCGCCGTCACCGCCTGCGACACCAGCAAGTCGTCGGCCGATGCTGCCGCTTCGAGCAGCACCGTGCCGACCACGGCCCCCACCGTCTCCCAGCGCAACGCCCTGGCCGCCGACGCGATGGAGAAAAATGGCATTCGCCTCTCGCCCTACGGCGACTCGCCCAAGTTCGCAGAAGCCCAGATGCGGCTGATTTCTCCCCCGTCTGGCTCCAGCGTGCCAAGCGGCGACGTGCGCTTCACCTATCAAATCAGCAACTTCGAGCTCACCAAAATGAGTGGGGGCCCTCACATGGGCGAAATGGCCAACTCGGCCAAAGGTCAGCACATCCACAACATCGTGGACAACCAACCCTACACCGCCCACTACGAAACGTCGTTTGCCAAGCCCATGGCCGACGGGCAGCACGCGGTGCTCTCGTTCCTCTCGCGCTCCTATCACGAAAGCCTCAAGCAGCACGGGGCCTACGATTTGCGCCTCATCAGCGTGGGTAACGGGCCCGCGCCCGCCGTGCCCTTACTGGACGTGACCAAGCCCCACATGTTCTACAGCCGCCCGAAAGACACGTACTCGGGGGCCGATGCCAAGAAAATCATGCTTGATTTTTACTTGGTGAATACCACCCTCACCCCAAGCGGCAACAAGGTGCGGGCCACCATCAACGGCACCGAGTTTATGCTCGACAAGTGGGTGCCTTACCAGATGGAAGGCCTGCCAGCCGGCGAAAACACCGTCAAGCTAGAGCTCGTCGACGGTAGCGGCACCCTCATCCCGGGGGCCTACAACTCCGTCACGCGCACCTTCACGGTGGCACCGTAGCGGTTCATTGGCTCATGTTTAAAAATCTCGCGGCCACCCCGCGGGATTTTTTTATGCCGGCAAGGGCGTTGAAATGGTCGGGTCCGCCGCCCGCCCGTACTTTGCTGGATGGCCGCTGCCCTTGCCTCCGTTGTTTCCGCCGCTGTGCCGTCGCTCACCCGCGAGCTGGTGTTGCGCGCCCTGCGGCAAATCGACCGGGCCGGCGCCGTGTTGCCACCGAGCACCGTGTACGAGCTGGTATATCGGGGCCGGCGTTACCCACCCCGCGCCGTGGCCGAGTGGGCCCACCGCTTGGCCACCGGCGACGCCGGGGCCCGGTGGCCTTGCCCTGCCGGCACGCCCACCAACGCCGTGCTCGAAGCCCTCGATTTCACCATTAGTACGAAGCGGCCCGTACTAGCCCCCGGCACCGCCCCCGACGCTACTGAATCGGCCGATGGCCTCTACCTCGGGGGCCCCGGGCCGGCTGCCGCGGCCGAACCGGAAGCGGCCTATGCATTGGCTCCCGCGCCTTACGCCCGCGCCGAGGCGCTCGGCGAGCTGCTCATCAGCGAAGCAGAATTGGACGCCGCCCTCGCCGGCTTGGGCCGCCGCCGCAACCTGCTGCTGCAAGGCCCGCCCGGCACCGGTAAAACCTTCCTGGCCCGCCGCTTGGCTTGGTTGCTGCTTGGGGCCCGCGACGACAGCCGGCTCGAATTGG
>JANPOR010000156.1:0-6249 GCA_031428075.1 Hymenobacter sp.
CCCGCGCCCGCCGCGCCCGCCAGCACCTGCCGGCCGCCGACGCTACCGACTGGCCCGTGCGCCCCGATTACGTGGCCGGCATCCGAGCCGCCGTCGATACTGTGACGTTGGTTAGCCGCTGGTTCAACGCCGTGGCCGTGAGGGCCACCCCGGCGCAGGCCGCCGCCTTGGGGGGCCTGCCGGGTGTGCGCGAAGTTGTGGCGTGGCCGCAGCAGCCAGCCCCGGACGCGGTGGCGACGCATGCCGCCGCGCATGCCCGGCATTTTGCCTCCGAAAATCCCTACATCGCCCCCAACGACTACCGCCTGGCCCGCCGCCAAACCGCCGCGCTAGGGGCCGCCGCCTGGGCCCGCGCCGGCCTCGACGGTCGCGGCCTGCGCATCGCTTTATTCGACGTCGGCTTTCGGGGTGTGGACAGCCACCCGGCGTTTGCGGCCCTGCGCGCCCGCGGTGGCATCGTGGCTACCCACGATTTTCTGGCTAACCGCCCCGACGTGTACCGTGGGGGCAGCCACGGCACTGAAGTGCTGGGCTGCCTGGCCGGTCGCCTGCCCGCAGGGCCCGGCTCCGACGCTGCGGGGGCCCCCGGGCCCGCCCTGGGCTTGGCCCCGGCGGCTGATTATCTATTGGCGCGCACCGAGCGGGCCCTGCGCGAAACTCTGAGCGAAGAAGAAGCTTGGTTGGCTGCCGCCGAATGGGCCGACCGCGAAGGGGCCGACATCATTAACTCCTCACTGGCGTACACCGAGCAGCGCTACTTTCCCGAGGAAATGAACGGCCGCCGCAGCCTGGTGGCGCGTGCCGCCGCCCTGGCCGCCCGCAAGGGAATGCTGGTGGTGTGCGCGGCCGGCAACGACGGCGATACCGACTGGGTGCGCATCGGCACGCCCGCCGACGCCGACTCGGTGTTGGCCGTGGGGGGCCTCGACCCGGATACGGGCTTGCACTTGGCCTTCAGTTCGGTGGGCCCCAGCGCCGACCGCCGGGTGAAGCCCGACGTGTCGGCCTTCGGCATCGTGCTCACGACCACGCCCGGTGGCGACTACGAGCGGCTGGAAGGCACCTCATTTGCCGCGCCGCTGGTGGCGGGGTTTGCCGCCTGCGCTTGGCAGCACAACCGCCGGCTCACGGCCGCGCAACTATACGGGCAGTTGCGGGCGGCCGGCCAGCTCTACCCGTACTTTGACTACGCCAACGGCTATGGGTTGCCCCAGACGGCATATTTTTTGGATACGGCCCCGGTCCGGCCCTTGGCCCCCACGTTTGATTTCGTGCCCAACGATTCGCTGGTGGCCGTCGTCATCCGGCCCGCCGCGGCCGTGCGGCCCGCCCGGGCGCTACCCCTCGTGGCTGAGATGACGGAGGAGGACTCCAACCCGGCAACCGATGGCCCGGTCCTGGCCCCCGACCCCGATTTTCCTGCCTACCTCTACTGGCATCTGGCCGACCGCCACGGCGTGCTGCATCGCTACGAAGTACGCGCCGTCACCCAGCGCTTGGTGCTGCAAGTACCGCGCCGGCTGTTGCTGCGCGGCGACGCGCTACGGGTGGAATTCAAAGGCTACACGGCCACGTATTCGGAATGAACCTGGTATTACACATGCAGTCGCGCGGGTTAGGGTTTTTGCTGAAACTTCTTCGGCTGCCGGCTCGGGCCCGGGGGGCGGCCTTGGCCTTGCTGCTATTGCCTGGCGCCGCAAGGGCGCAGCAGGTGCTGCTGCGGGCCGAGGTGGCCGACGACACCCTCACCGCTCTGATGGGTCCCAACCGCCTTTACTTTGGTCATTTCTACGCGGCTGGCGGGTGGGTGGCGGGCGCCAGCGCTTTGGGAGCCCCGGGGCGCGCTGGGTTTTCATCGATGGAAGGGCAACTCGGGGGGCGGCTCAAGCGGCGCTTCACCCAAACGGTGGCCCTGGTGGCCGATATTCGCTATGCCTACCTGCGCTACAGCTTCGATCAGACGGCGGCCAAAACCTTTCCCAGCGCCGGTCTGCACCGAGCCGAGCGCCTGGCCTTGCACCAGGTGCAAGCGGAAACCGGCCTGCGCCTCAACGCTGGCCGCCGGGGCAACACCGTGGGTTCGTACCTCGATTTGCTCGCCTGGGGCGGCTGGGTGGCCGCCACTTCCCGCACCACCGACGACAACCCGCCCCCCGGCGGGGCCGCTGCCGTTAGCACCACCGAAACTGGTCTGCCCTACCTGCGCCGCTGGACCGGTGGGGCCGGGATCCGCCTGGGCTTTGACCGTTACGCCCTAATGGCCCGTCGCCGGCTGGTCAACGCCTTATGGCCCGGCGCGGCCCCGCCCGGGGCCGATTTGCCGCCTTGGGTACTGGGCATCGAAATCGGATTGTTTTAAAGTCAGTTCAAACGGTTCAGCACGTTTTTTTATTGACTTTTTTCGGGTAATGAACTTGCATTATCTTGCGTTTTACCATGGCGGTAGCCCTTTCGGCATTACTTTTGAGTTCTTGTCCACTTATAATTATTTACTGTTTATATGAAAACATTTTTCCGCTGTCTTGCCACGGTGGCCCTTCTGCCAGCGGCTTTTTCATGCGCGACCACCGAACGTGAAGCTGCCAGCACCAACAAAGACCCCCGCACCACCTACGTGCCGCCGGCCCCCGGGGCCCGCAACCACCTCAACAGCCAAACGGTGCTGAACACGGTGCGCGTAACCCACGCATTTTCCAATCCCAAAACCCGCGACATCTTCACGCTGCAGCTGCGCGGCTCGCGCATTATCACCGGGCAAGCCCATCTCATCGTGACCACTTCTACCGGCGACACCCTGCGCCATGAGGTGCTACCCGCGCGTGCCCTGCTTGCAGGTCGGGTCTCGACCGACGCCCACGGCACCACCACCCGCGACCAGGAAATTGCCATCTTGCGCGGGATGAATACGTTTTTTGCTTCTGATAATTTCGCACAGCCTGCTGTGCCCGCCCACGAAGAACAGCCCGCCGAAGTGGACGTCGTCGCGTGGCAGGCCCTGCGCGCCGACCCCGCTGCGGTGGGTTTCGATTTCCCCGGCCCGGACGGTTCCGAACGCCGGCTTGCCTACGTTCGTAAGCTGCGCAAAACGATGTTGCTGAGCCAGTAATATTTTAACGGATTTTCTTTCTGTCCGTTTTTTGGTAATTTTGCCCGCATGAAATTTTTTCTTTCTTTCCTTGCTGTTTTGGTGGCCATCTTGCTATTCGAACGGTTTTTCCCCTCGGCAGCGCCCATCAATCCAGTGCTTCCCATCGGCCCTCAAACCGAGGTGCACGGCCACGGTGCCGATGTGCCCGTAGGCCCCACGGCCCCGGCCGCCCCGACGCAGTAGCCTCGGCGACCCCGCCCGAAAAGGCCGCCCCCGGGCGGCCTTTTTTGCGTATTGCCCGGGCCGCGGTGCGTTACTTTGCTGGGCTGGTCGCCCGGGGCGCCGGACCATTTCCGCCGCTGTGGCCCGGGCCGCAGCTTACTTTTTGTTGTATGCCCGACACCGTTCAAATCCACATCCAAGCCCTCACCGAGCGGCTACATCACCTTAACTATCAGTACTACCAGCGCGACGTTTCCGAGGTATCGGACCAGGAATTTGACCGCTTACTGACCGAATTGCAGGCCCTGGAGGTTGCTCACCCCGCGTGGGCCCTTCCCAACTCGCCTACCCAGCGCGTAGGCGGCACCGTCACGAAACAGTTTGCCCAGGCCGTCCACCGTTACCCCATGCTCAGCTTGGGCAATACGTACTCGGAAGACGACCTGCGCGAGTTCGACGAGCGGGTGCAGCGGGGGCTGGAAGGGGCCTCTTACAGCTACGTGTGCGAGTTGAAGTTCGACGGCGTGGCGATGAGCTTGTCTTACCAAAACGGGGAACTGCACCAAGGCGTAACCCGCGGCGACGGCACCCGCGGCGACGTGGTGACGGCCAACGTGCGCACCATCCGTACGCTGCCGCTGCACCTACGCCCGGCCCCCGGTCGGCCCGGCGATTTTGAGGTGCGAGGCGAGGTGTTTCTGCCCCTGCCGGTATTCGCGGAGCTGAACGCCGAGCGCGAGCAGAATGGTGAAGCCCTGCTGGCCAACCCCCGCAACGCCGCGAGCGGTACCCTCAAGCTCCAGGACTCGGCCCAGGTAGCGGCCCGCAAGCTGCGCTTCTTTGCTTACTCACTGCTCACGCCGGGCCGGCATTTCACATCCCATAGCGAGGCCCTGGAGGCCCTGGCCGCCTACGGCCTACCAGTGTCGGACACGTGGCGGTGCTGCGCATCAATGCCTGAGGTACTGGGTTTTATTCATGAATGGGAAAAGAAGCGCTTCACCCTGCCCGTTGCTACCGATGGCATCGTAATAAAGGTGGACAACCTTCGTCAGCAAGACCAGCTTGGCATCACAGCTAAGAGCCCGCGCTGGGCCATTGCCTACAAGTACCCCGCCGAGGCGGCTCGCACGGTGCTGCGCGAGGTGCAGTACAACGTGGGCCGCACCGGGGCCGTCACGCCCGTGGCGCTCCTGGTTCCGGTGCCGTTGGCCGGCACCGTCGTTAAGCGCGCGACCCTGCACAACGCCAACCAAATCGCGGTCCTCGGCCTGCGTCTGGGCGACACCGTGCTGGTAGAGAAAGGCGGCGAAATAATTCCCAAAATCACGGGCGTGGTGCTAGAGGCGCGCCCCGCCGACGCAGTGCCCATCGTGTACCCTACGCACTGCCCAGCCTGCGGTGCGGCGTTGATACGGCCCGAGGGCGAAGCCCATTTCCGCTGCCCCAACGAGCGCGGTTGCCCGCCCCAGCTCAAGGCCCGGCTGGAGCACTACGTGAGCCGCAAAGCCCTGAACATCGACGGCCTGGGGGCCGAAACGGTGGGCCGCCTCTTTGATTTGGGCATCGTGAACACGCCCGCCGATATCTACGACCTGCCCCAGCGCCGCGCCGAGTTGGTTACGCTGGAGCGCTTGGGCGAAAAGTCCATCGGCAACCTGATCAGCGGCATTCAGGCCAGCCAGCAGGTGCCGTTCCCGCGGGTGCTCTTCGGACTGGGCATCCGCTACGTGGGCGAGACCGTGGCCCAGAAACTGGCCCAGCACTACCGCGACATCGACGCGCTGCTGGCCGCCTCGGCCGAGGAAATGGCGGCCGTGCCCGAGGTTGGCGGCGTAATTGCCGTGGCCGCCTCCGCCTGGCTGCGCGAACCCCAAAACCGCGACTTTATCGAGCGCCTGCGCCGGGCCGGCGTGCAGCTAGCCCTCACCGGCGAGGCCCCGGTGCCGGCCTCCGACCGCTTGGTGGGCCTCACCTTTGTGCTCTCAGGCGTATTTGCCGAGCACAGCCGCGACGAGCTGCAGCAGATTATTATATCCAACGGCGGCAAAATCACTGGCTCTATCTCCAAGAAGCTCAGCTACTTGGTGGCCGGCGAGAACATGGGCCCCGCCAAGCGCGAAAAAGCCGTGGGTTTCAAAGTTCCCATCATCTCCGAAACCGACCTGCTTGCCCTGTTACCGGCCCCCGGCGAGGCCGACGACGAAACGACGAATGCGCCGCCAGCCGTAGGCGAACAGGGCCGTTTATTTTGACGCAGGGCTCGGTTGAAATCATCTGTACGAGTCCGGCGCGTTCGGGCAGCCTACTGCGGCAGCCGCACCTCAAGTTCTGCTTTTACGCTGTCCGGTATTTTTGGTATTAGCATGGTACACTGTTTCCGAAACGGCTGGGCAGGGTTTGAACCCGGTGTTATCCAAGGCTAACTTCACCGTGTATTTATAGCCAGAACACGACTGAGTAACTTGTTGAGAATAAATAATATTACAGCCGCCGGCCGCCTTAGTTTTCCCGGCCAGTAACGTGTAAGCGCTGAAGTCAATTACAGGTAGGATCCCGCAATGGAACGGCGCATTGTATTCAGCTGTCGAATTAATTACGCGGATTTGGGATTGACCAACATCAGTGATTGGATCGGCGAAACAACTACCACTAGTTTACCAGTCAGGTATTTGGGTGACGGTAACCGGGGCAGCCGGGCAGGGCGGTTGCTCAGCGGCTCTTTCACAACTGCTGAGCGCCAGCAGACCGATAACGGTTAGTGTGATTCGGTTGAGGGCCCCCATGGCTAGTTCCGTGCTGGTGAAAGCTGGACATCGGAGAGGGTCAGCTCGGGCAGTCGATCGCCCCACGCCATTTGCGCCGCCCAGTTCATTCGTTCATAATATGTGCGCCACGGCGTGTGTTGCGCTTCCGGCACGAATTGGTATCGAAACTGA
>JANPOR010000157.1:0-10245 GCA_031428075.1 Hymenobacter sp.
TAGCGGGGCAAGGGTATGCGGCGGCGGATTTCCACGTGGATTGGGACGCTCAGCAAGCCACTTGTCCCCAGGGGCATCCGTCGCAATCCTGGATTAGGACGCTGGAAAAAGGCCAGCCCCGCTTGTTCATCAAGTTTTCCCGGAAGCACTGCGGGCCCTGCCCCGTGCGCGCGCAGTGTACGCGCATGAAACGCCGGGCTATTAAGCTGCGAGCCGATGCCCCGTACCACGCCTTGCAAGCGGCCCGCGCGCGCGACAGTCAGGCGGACTGGCCCCTGCGCTATAATCAGCGAGCGGGCATTGAAGGCACCCTCTCGCAAGGGGTTCGCGGCTTTGGCCTGCGCCGTTCGCTCTACGTGGGCCTGGCCAAAACCCATTTGCAGCACGTCTTTATCGCCGCGGCGATGAACCTGTCGCGTATCGTTAACTGGTTAAACGAAGTGCCGTTAGCCCAGACGCGTCAGGCCGCCTTCGAGCGATTGATTCCGCTAGCAATGGCTTAAAACCAATTCGCCAACAGTATCCAATGGCAAAAGAACCCCACTATCTTTACCCGTGACCCGACCCACTTCACCCTGGGACCATATACCTAGTCGAGGGGGGCCGCAACCGGATTCTGCCTTTTTAGTGGTGCAAGGATTTTGTCCATAAAAAACTGGTCTAACAGCTGCATAGCTAGCTACCGTACAGGTGGGCCCCGTGTTGTTCAGGGTCGCTACCGATGGTATGCAGCAAAGCAGTGGTGGTCGTCGCGCGGGCTGCGCACTCCATCACCCTTCCTGGCCCCAGTTTAGCGGGCGGTGTTCTCCGTTTTTTGGGACGACGCCAGGTAGCGCACGCGGGCTGCTTCGAGCGCGGCTACGATGGCGGCCCGCTGGGCCAGAAGCTCATGCCCCACCGCCGGGGCCCTTCGAAACAATTGTAACGCCCGCAGCTGGCGCCGGCGGGCGGCCAGTTTTGTCCCATAGCTCAAGGCATAGAAGCCACTGGTGGGCAGGCCGAGCACGTACAGGGCCGTCAGCCACCAATGCTGGGTGAGCCAATGCTGCACGGCCACAGCCTGCAGCGCGTAGAACAGCGGGAACACCACCAGCCCCACGCCCAGCATCACGGCGGCCCGGAACTCGGGTTCGGTGGGCGTGACACGGCGGGCCACCGCGGCGGGCAGCTGGTAGGGCAGGTAGTTGTTAACTAACCCATAAAGCCACACCGGCAATCCTAAACTCAAGTTGAGTAGGCCGGTCCAGCGGCCGCGGCGCCGCTCGTCGAGGGCCGCATCGTCGAGACCGTGTCGGCGCAGGTTGGTCAGGTATTCGGCTAGCTGGGCGCGCACAGCGGCTAGCCGAGCGGGGTCGTGCTGCTCAAAATACGCAACCGCCTGCAGCAGCGTACGAGCGAGCTGAAAGTTGTCATAGAGCGTGTCGGGGTCGTCGTCGGGGTTGAGGTGGTCGCCGAAGGTGCGCTCGATTTGCTGGGCCAGCGCGTCGCCGGCGGCATCGCGGCTGATGACGAGCCGCCGCTCTAGTGCCCGCTGGATGTCGGCGGTGAGGGCATCGGCCTCGGCGTCGGGGTCGGCGGCGTAGGCTGCGGCGTAGGCGGCCACTGCGATGGGCGGGGCCACGTTCAGCAGCACGTCGGAGCGAAAACGAGTGGGATCGAAGTAGTTGAGGCCCACCGGTAGCACATGCAGGCCTAGCCGGAAGCCGTGCCGTGCCTCGGCCCCCAGCGCGATGCGGGCGGCCCCGCCCTTGAGTGGACGCAGCTTGCGCTCGCTGAAGCTGGTGCCCTCGGGGAAAATCATCAGGGCCCGGCCTTGCCCCAGGTAATCGTAGCACTTGCCAAAAGCGGCCTCGTTCAGGGCGTGGAGCCGGGCAGCATTCAGGGCTTGGCCGCTGGCCGCGGCGTCGGCCTCGGCGTCCTGCCGGCGATAGATCGGCAGGCAGTTGGTTGATTCAAAAATGGCTTTTAAGATCGGGTTTCTGAAAAACGTGCTCTTGGCCAGGAAGGCCACCGGCCGGGGCATATGGGCTGCCACCAGCAGCGGGTCCATCAGGGTGTTGGGATGGTTCACGGCCACTAATAAGGGCCCCGGCAGGGCCAAGCGCTCGGGGCGGCGCACTTCGACCCGGCGAAAGAATACGCGCAACGCCACCTGCACAAGGGGCTTCATGAGGTGATATCCCAGCATAGGCGGCAAAATACGCACGCCGGCCAGCAACGAGCCATCGCGGGGCCCCGGCGCTACGCGGCGGCCAGCACCTCGGGGCCGTTGTGGGCGGGCGAGTTCACCAGCTTGGTGATTTCGTACTCGCGCATGGCAGCCGCGTCGAAGGGCATCAACAGCTGCTGGTGAGCGGCGGGGCCCAGGCCGTCGTCGAGCCAGGCGCGCTCAGCCGCGGGGCCGGGCAAGATGACGGGCATGCGGTTGTGCAGCTTGGCCATCAGGGCGTTGGGTCCGGTGGTGACGATGGTAAAGGTGGGATGCAGCTCGCCGGTCGAGCCGTCGAGCCATTCGTCCCACAGCCCGGCGAAAGCAAACGGCTGCTCGTCGCGCAGCAAGATGCGGTGCGGCACCTTGCCCGTGGGCAGCGCCTGCCACTCAAAAAAGCTATCGGCTAGTACCAGGCAGCGCCGCCGCGCCAGCAACTGGCGAAAACTAGGCTTCTCGGTCAGCGTCTCGGCCCGGGCGTTGATGGGCTTGGGGCCCCCGGCCAAGTCGCGGCTCCAACTGGGCACCAGGCCCCAGGATACGAGCTGGATGTGCCTGGGCGCAGCATTGGTGACGATGGGCAAATGCTGCGAGGGCGCGGCATTGTAGCTGATGGGCGCGGGCGAGTCAAAAGCAGCGTCGAAGCGCTTTTCGGCCGCAGGGGCGGGTGTGATGAAGGTGTAGCGGCCGCACATAATGATACTGAGTGGTGGGGGCCCTGCATACGAAAAAAATGAAAGGGTGTCATCCTACACGCAGTGCAGGATGACACCCTTTTTGCTAACGGCTTTTTTCAGTTGAAAGCTGCCGTCAAACAACCTAAATCTTATACAGCTTTTCGTAATATTCCTTGGCCATGCGGGTGCTTTCAAAGGCTGGCTCCACATCTTTCATGGCGGCTTTTACCACTTTGAGATAGTTTTTGGGCTGGTCGTAGTAGAGTGGCAGAACCTGCTTTTCGAGCACATCGAGCAGGGCGGTGGCTTCGACGTCGTCTTTCACAGCATCGGGTTGGTCTTCCGGGGTGTGGGGGATGACGAAGCCGTTTTCGCCGTCGCGGATGAACTCGGGAATCCAGCCGTCGGCGATGCTCACGTTCACCGAGGCGTTCATGGCGGCGGTCATGCCGCTGGTGCCGCTGGCCTCGCGTGGGTACCGGGGCGTGTTCAGCCACACGTCGGAGCCCTTCTTCAACTCGGCCGAGAGATCCAGCTCGTAGCCCATGAGCACGGCGCAGTTGGGCAGATTTTTGGTGCGGGTAATCAGGCTGTTGAATACGCTGATTGCCCCGTAGTCGAGCGGGTACGGCTTGCCGGCCCAAATGATTTGGATGGGGTGCTTGGCGCTGGTGGCCAGGGCCACGAAGCGCTCGAAGTGGTGCAGAATCAAATCGGCCCGCTTGTAGGCCGCGAAGCGACGGGCCCACACGATGGTCAGTACCGCAGGGTCGAAGATATTGCCCGTCTGGTCGGCTACTACCTTGAACAGGGCCTGCTTCAATTCGCGCTTGCGGGCCAGCAGGGCCGCGTCGTCCTTGCCCTTGAGGGCGGCGGCCAGCTGCGGGTCGCGCCAGTAGGTGCCGTTCTGGCTGTTGGTGATGGGGATGATGGGGCAGATGCCCTCGTAGCGGCCCCACATCTCGTTGGCCACCGTGCCGTGCACCTTGCTCACGGCGTTGGCGCGGTGCGCGAAGCGGAGGGCCGTGAGGGTGTAATTGAGCGTGGTGCCGTCGAGCCGAGCCACCCGGCGGATTTCCGCCTCCGGCACCGGGCCGAAGAAGCTCATGTCGGTCAGCAGCTTCATGGGGCGCTCCTCGTTGCCGGCCAACTCGGGCGTGTGCGTCGTGAAAACAAGGCGCTTCTGCACTTCGGCCAAGTTCCGGCCGTGCTTCTCGTACAGGTAGAACGCCAGCGGCAAGCCGTGGCCTTCATTTAAGTGGTACACGTCGGTTTGGCGATTCAGCAAGTCGAGCAGCTTGCCACCGCCCACGCCCAGCAAGATGGACTGCGCCACCCGCGCCGCCGCATCCGGGTCGTAGAGGTGGTGCGAGATGGTGCGCGAGATGTAGTCGTTCTCCAGGATATCGGTGGTCAGGAAAAACATCGGCGCCGTGCCGAAGATCTCCGGGGCCAGGTACAGGGCCCGCACGTACACATCGGACCCGTGGATGGTGATGGGAAACAGTAGCCCCGTGTCTTGCAGAAACGAGTAGCTCTTCTGCGTATAGTCCACGCGTAGGGTTTGGTCCTGGTTGCGGCCCTGGTCGTAGTAGCCATAGCTCCACAGAATGCCGATACCCACCAGGTTTTGCTTCAGCTCGAAGGCCGAGCGCATGTGCGAGCCGGCTAGGAAGCCTAGGCCGCCGGAGTAGATTTTCAGCGCTTGGTCGAGCGCAAACTCCATCGAGAAATACGCCGCCGCCTGCTTGTACTTGGCCGCGGGCGCGTAAGGTTCGAAAGTGAAAGCCATAAAAAAAGGTGGCCGCAAGTGCGGCAGCAAAATGGAAAGAGTGGCAAAAGTTCAGGAAAAACGCATGGCCCGTCCAGGGGCCCTAGCGGCCGTAAGTTCTGCACATGAACGCGAAAAAGCGGCAGCTGGATGGTTTATCCAGTTGCCGCTTGCATCATCATTTCGTGAAAAAGTACTGACGAACAAATCGGTGACCTAGCGCAGGGCTACCTCGCGCACTTGTCCGCCGATGCCCCATACCAGCAGCCAGCGGCGCACGGCTTCGGCTTGGGGCCGCTCGCCGAAGGTACCCACCAGCACCCGGCTACGCTGCCGGCCGTCGAGCAGGTCGTTGGTCAGTTCTACGCGCATGTTAGGGTCGAGGCCTTGGATTTTGGCCACAATGGCCTGAGCTTCAGTAAGAGTGGCGAACTCGCCTACCTGCACCTGAAACGAGACCAGGACCACGGCTGGCGCAACCGGCGCGGGGGCCGCGACCAACGCCACAACGGCCGGGGCTATGGCCTCCGGGGCCACGCTATAGGTAGTAAATGGCGCGTGGGGGTGGGGGTCGCCCAGGCACAGCGCCAACAAGTTGCCGGGGGCCGTGGTGGGCCCCAGGGGAGTTTCTTTGGGTACTACTTCAGCCACAATCGTAGCCGCGCCCAATTCTATCAGGTTAAGCTCGCGGCCGGCCGCCTCGCTCAGGTCGATGATGCGCCGGTTGCGGAAGGGGCCCCGGTCGCTTACGCGTACCACTACCGAGCGGCCAGTGAGTACACTGGTTACCCGCAAACGAGTGTTGAAAGGCAGGGTTTTGTGGGCGCAGGTGTAAGCAAACCGGTTGTAACGCTCACCGCTCGCTGTTTCCATTCCCTGGAAGTATTTGCCGTACCACGAGGCACGGCCCCGCAGCACCATGCTGGCGGAGGCCCGGCGGGGTTCCTGCACGTGCTTGCACATGTGGGTATGGGCCAGGCGCCGCACGCGGGATGCGTGCTTGGAGCGTGCCAAGCCGGGCAAACTCAGCACTAGAGATAAGAATAGAACAATAGCGGAGGTAGAGCTACGAGATAATTTCATGCGATGCCTAGAATGGTGATCCGATCAAAACTACCCATCCCACCTAGTGTGCATCGAGAAACGACCCCAGCTACTACACCAATCAGCCAAATAATTGTCTTTTATTAATAAAACTTGCATTAAATTTATTCGCTTGCTAAAAAGCAAAACATGCCTCGAAAGGCAGGGAGGGTATTTTTTGAAAACTCTGCCCAAAAAGCGGCGCATATGGCGAAATAAGATTATGCGGCGGGTACAAGATTTTGGCTTTGCCCGACGCATAAGCCGAAGGGCAGGGTTGTACAACTCAACTTTTTGACGTAACACTTGAAGTAGCGCTTTAAGACCGAAATCGAAGGACCCGCCCGGCCTCCGCCCTACCTTTACCGCATGGATTTTGGCCGCCTGCCCGACCTGCGCTACGTTAATTTTGGCCTGCCCCTCGACCATCCCGATACGGCCCGCCTGTTGGCCAGGGCCCGCCCGGCGCAGCCCGCCCCGCCGGCCCTGTACGTGGGCTGCCCCATCTGGACCAACAAGGAATGGCTGGGTTCATACTTCCCCTTGGGCATCAAAGAGCCGGAGTACCTGCACTACTACGCCTGTCAGTTCAACAGCCTGGAGCTGAACACCACCCACTACCGCATCCCCGACGCGCCCACCGTGCGGCGCTGGCGCGGGGCCGTGGGCCCCAGATTCAAGTTCTGTCCCAAGCTGCCGCGCAGCATCAGCCACGAGCGCGAGTTGTTCCAGGCCGACGACCTGGTGGTGTCCTTTGCGCGGGCCATCGGTGAGATGGGTGACAACCTGGGCTGGGCATTTTTGCAGCTGCCGCCGCACTTCGGTCCCGAGCACCTGCCCCGCCTCGAACGGTTCCTGCTCGACTGGCCGGCCGCTGTGCCCCTGGCCGTGGAGTTACGCCACCCCCGCTGGTTCGCCGATAGGGGCCTGGCCGACACGGTGTTCGCCACCTTGGAAGCCTTGAATAAGACGCTGGTGATGACCGACGTGCCCGGGCGGCGCGACGTGCTGGCTATGCGACTGACCACGCCCATGGCCTTCGTGCGCTTCAACGGCCACGGCCTGCACAGCACCGACTACCAGCGCGCCGATGCCTGGGCCGTGCGCTTGGCCGCTTGGTATGCCCAAGGCCTGCACGCGGCCTACTTCTTCATTCACCAGCGCGACGTGCGCCATGCCCCAGTGTGGACCCAACACTTCCTGGCCCGGATGCGCGAATTAACGGGGCTGGTGGTGGAGCCGCCGGTGATTATTCCACAGGCAGTGCAGGGGAGCTTGTTTTAAACAAGCTGGTAATCATTACCTCCTGAATTTGACTTCTGCAGATGGACCGTTCCCATGCGGTTTTTAGCCCCCCGTGGAAGGCCCCGGGGAGGGTACGCGCCGACTGGCCCCCCTCAGGTCCTGCCACCACGCAGCATCCATAACCAAGGTAACGAGTAAAGCGTGGGGCAGTGTGACCACGGAGGCCACCACCAGCGCCAGGCTGAACCAAGCCGTGGCATCGCCCGGCAAGTGCGGGGCCAGCCAATAGCCCAGCGCCAGCAGCGCGGCGCAGCTCAGCAGCAGTAGCGGCGCGGCTCGCCGCAAGAAAAACGCCAGCTGCGGTAGCAGCGCCGGGTCGGGTTGGGCTGGGCCCGCCGCCGGCGCGTAACCCAGCCAACCGGTTAGACGCAGGGCGTGTTGCAGGCTGTGCCAGAACACAAAATAGACGCCCACCGACAGCCGCGGCGGCAACGCCATCAGCAAACCAATAATCATGAGCACTTCAACCAAGTCGGTTTGCAGCAGCCCCCACCGGCGCTGGGCAGTGAGCCAAGCCCACAGCACCAGTTGCCCGCCCAGCACCAGCCCACCTAAGCCAGCCGCCCCGCGGGCAAATGCGGCCGGAGCCACGGCCCCCGCTCCAGCAAAAGCCAGCAGCTCGTTGACGACGCTCTTCGTTTCGAACGGCCACCACCATGCAGGCACAGCAAACAGCAGCAGGCCCCGCAACAGGCTATGCCCCGCCCATAACGTTCGCCGCTCGGGTTGCGGCGGTGCATCGGCAGAGCCCCAGTGCCAAGCTGTAAGCAGGAAAAATCCGCCCACCGTAGCTGCCGGCCAGCGCCACCACAGCGCCACCACCACGCCAGCTAGGCCCAGGTAGCCGGCTAAGAACCACCCCCAGTATCGCCACCCAACCGCACTCGGGGCCCCACTCGCCGGCACCACGAGCTGGTCGCAGGCGCCGTGGGCCACGCCCAGTAGCACCATGCCCACGGCCAGCGGGGGGCCCAGCAGCGCCCAGGCCCGGGTTGGAAAGGCTAAGCCGAGGCCTGCCAGCCCCAACACCACGGCGTAGGAGTAGCGCCGACGGGACCAGTCGGGGGCGGACGCAAGCGAGGCAGGAAACATAGCGACAGTAGGGATTTAACCAATACAGGCCGTTGCCCCGCAGAACGGGACAACGGCCTGTTGGCGTGCCGCGGCGGGCGCGCCTAAACCACAGAAGCGTACGAAGCGGGGGCGGGGGCCACTTTCACGGCCGACTCGCTGCGGGCGATGTTGTAAACGACCAACCCAAAGCCAATTTTGTTGATGGCATCGCCGAGGTTGTAAATTAGATCGAGGTCATGCGGGCGCAACAGGCCAGCACCATCGGGCCCAAGCCAGCCGCCGCGCATGGCCATGTAGCCAATCGGATAGATGGACCAGCCCACCAGTATGAACCACGCCAAGGCCCGCACGCCTTTTCGCACTGCCACCGACTGCGAAGCCGCTGCTAGCTGCGCCACCTCGCCCATCCAGGCCGAGTACAGAATGTAGAGGTAGCCCAGAGTGGAAAGCGAGCCCCATAGCACGGAATGGCGCATGGAGCCGTCGGTGAAAGCCTCGCCGATGTAGCCGAAGACTAGCATGAGCACCGCCGCCAGGATGAGCTTGTACAGTAGCGTCGTTTTCGCTCCTGCAGCCCGCACCAGCAGGTAGAACTCAA
The DNA here is from genome assembly GCA_031428075.1 of Hymenobacter sp. GTDB lineage: Bacteria > Bacteroidota > Bacteroidia > Cytophagales > Hymenobacteraceae > Hymenobacter. The sequence continues at coordinate 8,718 of JANPOR010000157.1, forward strand.
CCACCATCAGCGGCACGGTCAGCGTCCAGTCGATGTAGCGCAGGGCCACGGGCGTCTCGTGGGTGCTCACGTAGTAGTCGCGCATGTAGTAGTAATGCACGGCCGCGATGCCTGTGATCATCCCAGAAATCAGCAGGGACGTTTTCCATTTGTCGGCTACGGTGCTCCGTTCAAAGAGAAAAAACATCGCTGCCGCTGCCATGGCCATGTACCCCGTGAAGAAGGTAAAAGCGACCGGGTCATCAACCGGAATGCGCATGACGTCAAGTAGCATGGTTTGCATGGTGAGTAGGTGTTAAAGGTGAATGAATGGTAAATGAAAGGTAAATGAGTGAGTAAGCAAGTTCAAGTACACTCCAATTAATGCCCAATGTTAAGCAATGTTTTGCTTTTTCCGCAAAATTTAAACGGTCGGCTTGTTACCGGCCGCCTCCTGACTGAACAAAGGATTGCAAAAACCGCTCTTTCTAGCCAAATTCAAGATTTTTCAACAATTAAGACTGTTGTTACCGGGCAGAAAAATTTCCGGCTCTGCCTAAACTACTATCACCCGATTACGTGGGCCATCCCGGCGAATACGCAGCTGCCGGGCCTTGGGCGCGGGCCGGGCGAATGAAGTGATGGGTGGCCGTTGGCCGGGGCCGGCCGCGGCGGGCTTCAGAGCAGTGGTGCCAGCACGGCCCACACGGTGCCGGCCAGCAGCAGCTGGCCGGCGGCGTTGGGGTGCACGCCGTCGGGCAAGTTCAGCTCGCGGCGGCCGAGTACGCCGTGTAGCAGGAAGGGGATGAAGGCCGCGCCGTTCTGTTCGGCCAGGGGTCGAAACAGGGCTTGGAACTCGGTGGCGTAGCGGGCCATGCGGTGGCCGCCCAAGGGCCCTAAGTCGAACGGAAACTCTAAGCCGGCCACCACCAGCCGCGCCTGCGGAAACTGCTGCCGCACCGCGGCGAGGATGGCTTGGAGATTGCGGGCGGTGTCGGGGGCCGGAATGCCACGCAGGCCGTCGTTAGCGCCCAAAGCCAGCACGAACACGTCGGCGGGTTGGCGGGCCAGTACGATAGGGAGGCGGGCGCGGCCCTGGGCGCTGGTGTCGCCGCTCACGCCATAGTTGAGGGCCTTGTAAGGCAGGGCCGCCGCGTCGACTTTCTGCTGGATGAGCGCGGGGAAGCTGGCGGCGGCGGGCAGTCCGTAGCCCGCCGTAAGGCTGTCGCCAAAAAAGAGGATGTTTTTCATGTGCCTTCCTAACGCAGTTGGGGCCCCGGAGTGTCAATTATCAGTTGACAGTTATCGGTGAGCAGTCATCCAATGAGCAGTTGAAAACAGAACAGCCGGGTGCTGACTGCATTCGTTCACTGCTAATCGGTTGACCGACGATTATCCTACTTTCCCAGCCATTCGAGGACGAAGAAAAACAGTAGTTGCACCGCGTAGAGGAAGGGCACGAGGGCGTTGGTTTTGGTGAAACGCGCGCGGTTGAACAGCAGTTGGGCCAGGCAGGCAAGGATGAACCAGTCGCGGAAGTTGCGGAACG
>JANPOR010000158.1:0-5008 GCA_031428075.1 Hymenobacter sp.
TCGTTGGTGCCGCGAGCCAAGCTATGTTCTGATGGCTCCCATAGTTTCGGGCTCAGGCTTGGCACGGTGCTTGTAAAGTTTTGCTCACTGTAGCGCCTATTTTCCCCATCACCTTAATTTATTTTCTTTCTGCCATGAAAAACACTAGCTGGTTGTTTCTCATCCCCCTTATGCTGTTCAGCTTTTTGTACAGCCCACGCGCCCAAGCCCAGCAACGCAAGGGTTGGAGCCCACAGGCCGAAGGCGCTGCCATTGGCGGGGCCGCCGGCATTTTAGGCGGGGCCCTCATTAACAAGCGTAACCGCGTTGTCGGCGGGGCCATTGGTGGCGTTGCCGGTGCGGGTGTGGGCTATGCCATCGGCAAGCACACCGACAACAAGCGCAAGGCCGCCGCAGCCGCGGCCGCTGAACGCGCCGCAGCTAACGAGCGCGTCGCCGCCGCTAATGCCCGGGCCAATGCCGCCGAGCGTGCCGCTGCCGAGCGCCACGACGTGGCCAGCACGCCGGGCAGCTTAGGCCGCGTGGCCGGGGCCACTACCGCCGTAGCTGCTGCGTCGGCCCTGGCTGCCAGCCCGGCGGGCGTCACTGCGGCTTCAGGTTACCTTCGCAACCCGGACTATGGCAACGCCTCGACGGCTTACTCCGCTTCGGATGTGCGTCGCAAAAGCTGGTAATCAATTATGAATTTGCGTTTTAGAACCCAGGCCCAACAGCCTGGGTTTTAGATGTCCCTCAATCTGCTTCTATTCTTTTACACCTCGCTTTTTATGAAGAATTATTTATTTGCGCTAGGCGCTGCGGTCCTGCTGGCTTCGTGCTCTGGCAACAGCGCTCCGGCCGCTAACGGCAACTCACCCACGGCTACTACAGCAGCCACCACGAGTGGGAACGTCAGTGTTTCGGACCTTAACCAGCAGTTTCTCAGCGCCTGGAACAATAAGGATGCCGCCAAAGCGTCCTCTTTCCTGGCTGACGACGCACAGTTTTTGCAGGGCGAAACACGTTTCAGCGGCAAAAGCGAAATCACCAACAAGTGGATTACCCCCACCATTGGTACCGTCACTAACTTGAAAACCAGCGTAGCCAGCACCGGTACCGATACTAACATAGCCTATGAAGCCGGCACGTTTTCGGTCGATGTGATGCCCACGGCCACCGAGAAGCAGGCGGGCATCGGCGAAGGCAACTTCTTGCTGCTCTGGAAGAAAGGCTCCGACGGCAATTGGAAGCTGAGCTACGCCCAACTCGAAGACCTGCCCGTGCAGGTGAAAAAATAAACAGTTCGTCTTGCCTCACCTCTTGGCGACAGGAGCAACCCCAGGGCCCCGCTTGAGAATTTGAGCGGGGCTTTTTTGGCCAATAAATTTGGCTTAGAGCGAAGTCGCTTTGAGGCCCCGCAGGCCGTTCCTAACGCACAAAAAAGCCCTGCCAGTACCGGCAGGGCTTTTTTGTGCGTTAGGAACAGGCGCTACTTTAGCACCACGAGGTAATAGTTCTTCTTTCCTTTCTGCACCACCAGGTACTGGCCATGGAGCAAGGGCAGGCCCGCCACCGGGGCGTCGGGACTGACCATTTTTTCGCGGTTGATGCTGACGCCGCCAGCCTGAATGAGCTTGCGAGCTTCGCTTTTGGAAGGAAAAACCTGCTGACCGGTGGCGTCGCTGAGCAGCGTTGCCACGTTCAGGCTTTCGGCCTCGGCGCGGGGCACGACCAAGCGGGGCACGCCGGCAAACACGTCGAGCAAGGTAGACTCGTTGAGGGCCTGCAAAGCAGCCAAATCGCCGCCCTTGCCGAAGAGTATTTCTGAAGCGGCGATTGCAGCTTCGGCGGCTTCGGGCGAATGCACGCGACTGGTTACGTCTTGCGCCAAGGCTTTTTGCAGGATGCGTAGGTGGGGCCCCTCGGCGTGCCGGGCTTCGAGGGCCGCAATTTCCTCCTGGCCCAGCAGCGTAAAGACGCGGATGAGGCGGGGCACATCGGCGTCGGCGGCGTTGAGGAAAAACTGGTAGAACTGGTAGGGTGAAGTCAGGGCCGGGTCGAGCCACACGGTTCCGGTTTCCGACTTGCCGTACTTGGTGCCGTCGGCCTTGGTAATGAGCTGGCCGGTAAGGGCGTAGGCTTTGTCTTCGCCGTTGCCGAGGCGGCGAATGAGCTCGGTGCCGGTGGTAATGTTGCCCCACTGGTCGCTGGCACCCATTTGCAGGGTGCAGCCCAGCGTTTTGTACAAGTGCACGAAGTCGTACCCCTGCAAGAGCTGATAACTAAACTCGGTGTAGCTGATGCCCTCGGCGCGCTGCTCCGGGGCGTCGGCGTTGTCGGATGCTTCGGGGCCCCCAATGCGGCGCTTTACCGAGTCCTTGGCCATCATATAATTCACCGTCAGGTGCTTGCCAACTTCTCGCAGGAACTGCAAAAAGCCGAATTCTTTAAACCAGTCGTAGTTGTTCACCACCAGGGCCCCAGTAGAAGAGTCGTCGAACACCAGGAACTACTCCAGCTGAGCGCGGATGCCGGCCTGGTTAGCGCGCAGGGTAGCTTCGTCGAGCAGGTTGCGCTCGGCCGACTTGCCGCTGGGGTCGCCAATCATGCCGGTGGCACCGCCCACCAGGGCCAGGGGCCGGTGGCCGGCGCGCTGCAAATGCACCAATAGCATGATGGTGGCCAGGTTGCCGATATGCAGCGAAGCCGCCGTGGGGTCGAAGCCAATGTAGCCCGTCACGGGCGCGTGCTGGGCCAAGTGCTCGGCCGTGCCGGGCATGGCGTCGTGAAACATCCCGCGCCAGCGGTGTTCGGAAATTAAATCCAATGAGTAGGTGGATAAATGAATGAATGAGCTGGGGCACCACCCAGAAAAAAGCGGCCCCAAAATGTGGCTTCAAAGGTACTAGGCAGCTTTACCTTTGTCTAAAGCTGGGGCAGATGATGCCAGCAGTTTCTTGACCCCCTCACCTTTCACGCCTTCACTCTTTGAATCTCGCCGCCGACGCTCTCTTCAAGCAACTGCGGCAGCGGCAGTTTTACCCCGTGTACGTGTTGCAGGGCGAGGAACCGTACTACATCGACGCGGTAGCCGACCTTATTGAGAAAACGGCGATGCCCGAGGCCGAGCGTAGCTTCAACCAAGTGGTGCTGTACGGCAAAGACGTGGACGTAGCCACCGTGCTGGGCCAAGCCAAGCGCTTCCCAATGATGGCCGAGCGCACAGTGGTCATCGTGAAAGAAGCCCAGGCCATGGCCGATTTGGAGGCCGAAAAAAGCTGGCCCTTTCTAGAGAATTACCTTAAAAATCCGCTCGCCAGCACCGTGCTGGTGCTCTGCTACAAGTACAGAACCCTCGACAGCCGCAAGAAGCTCGGCAAGCTACTTGCCGGTAATACGGCCCCCGCCGCGGTGCTCATGACGAGCAAGAAGCTCTACGACAGCCAAGTGCCGACCTGGCTCACGGCCCACGTGCGCGGCCTGGGGCAGCAGATCACCGGGCAAGCCACCGCCCTGCTGGCCGAGTACATTGGGGCCGATTTAAGCCGCCTAGCCAACGAAATCGACAAACTGATTATCAACCTCCAGCCCGGCCAAGCCATCGACGAAACACTGGTGCAGCGGCTGGTAGGCATCAGCAAAGACTACAATATTTTTGAGCTGCAAAAGGCCCTCGTACAGCGCGATGTGCTGAAGGCTAACCGCATCCTGGGTTACTTCGCTGCCAACCCTAAGGCCAATCCGCTCATCCCGAACCTGACGTTGCTTTTCGGCTTTTTCAGCAAGCTACTGGTGTTGCACCAAGCGGGGGCCCACCCGCCCGACGGCGTGTTCAAGAGCCTGGGTATCGTCAACAGCTTTGCTCAAAAAGAATACCAGCATGCCCTGAAAGCTTATCCGGCAGCGCGGGTGGTCGACATCATCCACCTCATTCGACGGGCCGACGCCCAGAGCAAGGGCATCGAAAGCGGGAGCATGGACGAGGGCGAAATCCTGCGCGAGCTAGTGTGGCTAATTTTGCATCCTATTCCGGCGGGGTAAGAGCGGATGAGGCTACGCCCTTGCCGTACACTCCCGCCTTATTTGCTTGAATTCTTTTGGAGAGTACTCCAACACCACTGAATTAGGGCATATGTTCGGTTGGCCGCACGAGTGCCAACGGGTAGGCAAACATGACGGGCAGTGGCGAGGAGAGCACGTCAAGCACGCGGTGGCCGGTGATGGCCGCCACCGGCCAGCCAGCGCGCTGAGCCAGCAACAATAGGCCCGCGCTGGCTACATAGCCCGCCGCGTAGCCAATTATAGCGGCTTTGGTGTAGCGGCCGCGCAGCAGCAGATGTAGTAGAGCCACGTTCAGCAGGGCGTAGAGGAGGCGGTAGCTGATAGCTACGGGTAGGCCGTGCGTAGTGATGCCGGCCACGGCCCTCGGGGCCACGCCGCCCGGGTACCAGAGCCGGGCCAGCGCGGCAAAGACGGCTTCTTCGAATAAGCCGAGTCCCAGTAGCACGATAATGAGCATTGCCGCCAGCAGGCGGCGGCCCCAAGCCGGGCGAGCGGGGCTACTGGGGGCCATGCGCGGGCAAGGACGGCGCCAAGCGTCCTACGAAGCGCCGCGCCCAGAGCACCCAGAGAGCCGCAATGGCCCCGTACACGACGAAAGTAAACGTGTAGTGGTGGTTGAAATCGACGGTGGAGTACCAGTACACGTGGTTGATGGCCAGCAGGGCCACGCGCCCCACGTTGAGGGCGTAGATGACCAAAATGCCCATCGGCACAAACCATATTTTGTTTCGCACTGGTCCTGGAAACGCCACCACGAACCCCGCGAACAACGCGTACAGCAGCAAGCCGTTGCACGGGTCACCAACCGAGACGGACGCCTGGCCATTCAGTACCACCAACAAGGGGTTAGTGGGGGCCGTGCCGGCCGCAAAGCCAATGAGCCGCAGCGTGGCCCCTGAAGCCGCTGCCAAGTTGGTCGACAGGGCGTGATCGAGGCGGCCATTGGGGCCTATTAAGCCATCGTAGC
>JANPOR010000159.1:0-1558 GCA_031428075.1 Hymenobacter sp.
GGCCTGGGCCCGGCGCACCGCTTCACTACCCTCTTTCTCGGGTCCTCGGGCATGCCCGTGCGCCCGGCCATGCCGACCACGCGCCGGGAGTGGCGGTCAGCCAGCAGGCCAAGCAGAGCCAGCCGCCACCCTGCCGGGGCCGGTACGTATTGTCGTCCACCCAGACCTGGTCAGGGGCGGTGTGGGCGGGCTGGTCGAGCAAGCGGTAGGGCGCGGCGCGCATGGCCGGACCCGGGTCGGTGGAGCGGGGCACAAAGAAGCGGGGCTGTTGGGCGTGCCCGGTTAGGGCCCGCAGGCCGTGGGCGCTCAGCACGTGGCGGATGCGCCAGCGGCCCACGCCGGCGTGGCCCAGCTCGGCCAACTCCGGGTGCAGGCGGCGCGTGCCGTAGCGCTGGCTGTGATCGGTAAAGGCCCGACGCACTGCCGTTTATCCGGCCTAGATACTTGTTTGGAAGTTGCCATGACAGAGGGAATACGCATCCTTGCTCTGTCCGGTTAGATTAGACCACCTCACGCCGATGTGGACTGATGTTCCCGGTCAACTTTGCCGAACATTTTGCTTGCCCGCTCGGCCGTGGTCGTATTAGTCGTGCGGCCCCAAAACTGGGTACTGAGGTCAGTCAGAATCATCCCGGATTCCTGCCGACTGGTCAAGGCCTCCCTTTGGGCCACGTCCTGCACGGCGTACACCGTGGCCACTTGGTTGCTGCTGCGGGCAGTGGCCGGCAGCTGAGCAAAGTTGTGCAGTATCTCCGTTTGAAGTGCTGCTTGTGGTGGAAAGCGGCCTGCCCGCTTCTGTGCGGCAGCGCTCCAAACCGGCCATCTGCGTTTGGGATAATCTGGCCGGACGCGGCCAGGACACTTCGCAATGGCACGTCGAAAACTAGTCATCAAGGCAGCGCGCGTCACGCGGTCCTGCGATTGAGACACAAGGACTCTTGCGCGCAACTCCACCCCTACCCCGCGCGTATGGCGTGCACGCAATCTTCCACCGCGGCCTGTTCGCCGCACAATTGGTGAGTGGAAGCGCCCGGCGGATGGCTAAAACCAGGATTCCAGATGGCATCGCGCCACCGCCGGCTTACCCAAAATCAACGCTCTCACAAGAAACCCCCATGAATAACCTAAGCCCCGACAAGACCGATACCAAGACGTTCGACATGACCGGCCAATGCCCCTTCGGCGGGGACCGCATCGGCGGCGCGGTGGGCACGCCGCCGGCCCTGTCCGACTGGTATCCCAATCGGCTGAAGGTGGAGCTGCTGCATCAGAATGGTGCGAGCGCCAATCCACTCGGCGACGACTTCGACTACGCCCAGGCCTTCAACACCATCGATTTGGAGGCGCTGAAGCAAGACATAAAAGCCCTCCTGACTACTTCGGTCGCCTGGTGGCCGTCGGACTACGGCAACTATGGCCCGCAGATGATTCGGATGGCCTGGCACTCCGCCGGCACCTACCGCATCGCCGATGGCCGGGGCGGCGCCGGGGAGGCGCTGCAGCGCTTCGCGCCCATCAACAGCTGGTGGGACAATGGCAACACCGACAAGTCGCGCCG
>JANPOR010000160.1:0-5595 GCA_031428075.1 Hymenobacter sp.
CCGGAACCGTAAGCGGTGGTCTTTTTCCCATGCTATCAGCTGGTAGGGGCCGCTGCCGGGAACGTGTTCCGGGTGCAGGGCTAGATTAGCTTCGGCGTAGCGCCGGGCTACCGCAGCCAGCACTGGGTCAGGCGGGGCTGCAGCCGAGCGGTCGATGAGCGCTGCTAGTGGATAGGCGCGCAAGCTGCCGCGTGGGTCGAAGGCGGCTTCGGGCAAAATAAAAAAATCGCCCGACGCCTGCGCGAATTCCGGGGCCTTCCCTCGGCACACCAATGTGAACCGTCGCGGGTCGGCGGGGTCAGACCGAAATTCCCGAATAAAGCTGAACTGGGCCCTGGCATTTTCGTTGGGCAGGCCCGGGGCCTGCATCAGCTTCAGGGTGAAAGCCACGTCGCGGGCCAACACCGGCTGGCCGTCGTCCCACGTTGCCGCCGAACGCAGGCGGTATCCAAGCAGCATTAGCGAGTCGCCTTCTGAGCGGACGCTTGGCAACGAGTCAGCTAGGGCCGGAGCATACTTTTGAGTTGAAAAGTCTACTTGTAATAGGCTGACATGTAGTAGGTTATTAGCATCATTGGCGTTCTGATTGGAGAGCACCAGAGGGTCAAGACTGCCGGGATCATGGGCCCACAAAATGCGAATCGGTTGGCCTGGGGTTGCACTGTGCTCCGAACACGAAGCAAGCAGTGCAACCCACAGAATACTGAGTAAAAGTTTTCCCATGGCCAAGCAGCGCAGTTGAGCCGCTTGGCAATATATACTCTTACAAGGTTACCGGGCATGAAACGATTGACACTAGTCGTGGCCCCAGCCACCGCTGCCGCCGTTGGTGGTCACGTCGTGGCCCCAGCCGCCGCTGCCGCCGTTGGTGGTCACGTCGTGGCCCCAGCCGCCGCTGCCGCCGTTGGTGGTCACGTCGTGGCCCCAGCCGCCGCTCCCGCCGTTGATGGTCACGGTGGGCTTGCCGGTCATGGCCAAGATTTGAAAGAGGGCGATGGTGAAGAGCTCAAACATGGAAAGAAAAGTATTGATTGTGGTTGAGAGCGTTTGAATGATACAAAATTGGTATTGATCATTCGCTGGCTAAAGGACACTTGCGATGCAAATGTGACTATAATTATTGAAATAATAAATATTATTAAAAAAAGAAGAAATAAAATTTCATCCTCTAATATTCGAGGTCAATCTCATCACTATCGATTAGTCACTGCAAAAAATGCTATAATTGTGACATTGACCAGTGATTAGACAAGTACAAAATCTCCCGGTACAAAGCTCGCTGCTGTCCTGCACTCAAAGAAGGACACTTTGCTTGTTTTTGTGACCTATCACTATTTAAAGTGGTATTTATATAATCTTGCCGCTTGACTTACAAAAGACCTTTATCAATGAAAGAGCTGAAAAATTTAGCCCGAATTGTGACATCACGCCGGATGACCTTTCCCCCTTTGCTTGATTTTGATGCGGGAGATAAGATGAAGGAAAATAGGTTGGTCACGACGCTGGTGAGCGGTGACGAGCAAACTCGGACGCAACTAGTGAAAACTTTGTACAATCAAGTTACCGTTGGGAACGAAGCCTCTTTCCGCAAGCTGCATTCACGCGTAATGAGTAAGTTGCTCAACAATTTATATTTCCTGGATCACTCGGATGTCCGGCACATTGTTTCGCGTCGTTACGAATTGGAATGCCTGGATCTGCTTCACAAAGCCAGTATTCTTTATACAGAAGGGGAGTATCCGCTGACGACGCGGCTATTGGTGCGGTGTCTGCGGGCCGCGCAAACCGACGATTTCACTGCCTATGCAGTGCAATCGGCGCGGTTGCTGCGCACACTTTACGCGGAGCAACGCCAGCGAAAAAGCTACCGCTCTATTTCCAAAATCCTGGCGCAAGTGCAGCAAGTGCGCAGTTGGGAAGAAGAAGCAGAAAATATTTACAGCGATGTACGCTTGGCGATGGCCAGTACGGTGAAGGCTCGGCGGGGCTTATTACCCAAAATATCAGAGCACTTGGCACGATTGGAGGTGCTACACCGTCAAGCCAAGACGTTTAACACAGGAAATTACTTATACCAAGTACGCTTGGTGCAACAGGAACTACTCGGCAACTACGCAGAAATTATCAAAATTACGGCAGAGGCGGCGCGGCAGCTCAAGGTCGGTAAGTTAAACCCGCGCCGGTTCGATGTGCGCTTCAATCACTTCATGAGCGTGTACGCGCACTTGCTGAGCCGGCAGGCTGAGAAAGGCCTGAAATTGGCGGCGACGTACGATAAAGATTTTCATCCATCGTCGGGCAACTGGTTTTACTTTCAAGAACACTACTTGCTGCTGGCCCTACACGCCGGCGTTTACGCACAGGCCCGGCAGGTGCTGCAAACGGCTACCGGCAGCGTCAGCTTCGGCAAGCAGCGGGCCGCAGCGCAAGAGCGCTGGGAATTATTCCGGGCCTACGTTGATTTTGTTCTGCCGCCGGCCCGCGCCACCTTGGTGCAGCGGCGGCAAATGGCGCGGTGGGCCCTGACCATCCCCGAGTACAGCCGCGACAAGCGGGGCCACAACGTAGCCATCCTGGTGATGCAAGTGCTGTACTTCCTGCGTCAACGCGACTTGGAGGCCGTGCTTATGCGCGCCGACCGCCTGCGCAAGTACCAACAGCGCCACCTGCGGGAAGCTGCTAACCTGCGCACCCGGCTGTTTCTGCGACTGCTGCTACTTATCGTGGAGCAGGACTTCGACCCCGAGCGCAGTGCGCGGCAGGCGCAGCCGCTGCTGTTGCAGCTCGAGCAGGCCCCGCCGCCTGGTGAGGCGTTCGCGGAAGTGGAAATCATTCCCTATGAAACCCTCTGGCAGTTGGCCCTGCGCGAGTTGCGAGCGGGCCCGCCGCTGCTGAGCGGAGTGGCCTAGCGTTGGGGCTACGTCGAGTGTGCTGGTACAATTAGAGCCCCGGCTTGGCAGAGGACTTAAATAATGAGGCCCGGTGCTTTGCACCGGGCCCCTGAAATATTTTCCTGAACCAAAAGCTGGATAAGTGGTCTATTCCACCAATACGCGGCGGGCAGCAGGTAGCCCATGCGCAGGACTGAAAACCACACTGTAGAGGCCCGGGGCCACGGGGACCGTTAACAACTGCTCGGCGGTGGCTGCGGCAGTCGTCAGCTGTGTCTGCCACACAATGCGGCCTAGGTTGTCAACAAGGCGCAGATGGCCGCCACCGCTTTGGGTAGGCAGGCGCACGTGCAGTACCGTGCCGGCCGCCGTAGGATTCGGCCAAGCCTCTAGGTCGACGGCGGCCGCGGCGTTGGTCAGGGCCAGTAATTGATTGCCCACGGTCACGTTGTCCACGTAGAGGTAATTACCGAAGCCGTTGTAGCCTACAAAGCGCAATAGCACACTTTTGCCCGCAAAAGGCGTCAGGTCGACCAACTCCTGGCGCCATTGGGTGCGGGCGCTGGGCACGAAGTAAGTTTCTTGGGGGGCGGTGGTCCCTAGGGCCCCCGTCGCCCCTTTGGCGTACGGCTTGCCTAGCACAGCCAGTGTGCAGGCATCCACGACCTGCACCAGCAGCGAATCCGGGCCTTTGGCACGGTCGACTATGGGCGCGTAAGCCAAGTCAAAGCGCAGCTTGGGCTGGGAACTATTCAGATTGAGTGGCGGGGTTTGAAGCACGTCGCGCTGGCCCACGGCCGGGTCCGGGGCAAAGGAGGCGCGGGCGGCCCGCGTGCTGGTACCGGCGCGCCCAATTATGCCGTCCGCCAACGTCCAGGTAAATAGGCCATCGGGGTTTTCAATGACCCAGCCCGGGGGCAGGCTGGTGGAAGCGTCGAACGTTTCTGCGAAAGGCAGGCCGCGCCCGCTTGTCACCTCGATGCTCACCGTTGAGCTGGTGCTACCGTACGCGTTTGCCACGGTGAGGGTGGCCGTATACGTACCGGCCGTTGGGTAGGTCACGGTAGCGTTGGCTGTGTTGGCAGTGGCCGGCGTGCCCCCGGGAAACGTCCAGGCGTAGGTGCCGGGGCAATAGGCCGTTTGACTGGTAAAGCTCACTTGGCCACCGGGACAGATGCGCGTGCGGCTGGCCAGGGCCGTCGCCTGCGGGGCACGGCCGTAAATCACCACGTAGCCGGTGTCGGTGCGGGCAGCCGTGCCGTTGGCGTTGGTGGCTTGTAGCGTCACGGCGAAGCGGCCGGGCGTGTTGTACGTCACTGTGGGGTTGCGGTCGGCAGAAGCAGCGGGGGTGCCGCCAGCAAACGTCCAGGCAAGGCTGGTGGGCTTGAACAGCGACGTATCGCGGAAGGCAACCACAAGGCCGGGGCAGCCCGTAGTGGGCTGCGTGGAGGTGAAAAGCGGCACGGGCAGGGACGGCGCGACGCTGAGTACGATGTCGTCGAAGGCCATGCCGCGGCGGTTACCAGGCACAGCCGCCGTGGCCGAGCCCTGGCCGTACTGCTGAAATTTCACTCTCACGTCAGCGCCCAGCGTTAACTTATTGGCCTGGGCAAACTGGGTCAGGTTCAGAGTTTTGGTTTGGTAGGTGACGGCCGAGGCCGTGCCTGTTAGGTTCACCAACCGGTACCAGGTAGTACCGCCATCCACGCTCAGGCTCACGCCATCGCCGTTGCTTGAGCCCGTGAACTGGGTGGGAAGAGTGTCGTCGGTTTCGCCCTGGAACCGGCGCTGGCGGAAGGTAAGAAGCAGATCCTTGCCGGGCGTATTCTCAGTGTACCACACCGCCTCGTTCAGGCTCTGAGGGCTTTTAAGGAAGGCAAAAGCGGCGTCCATCAACAAGTAAGATGTACCGGAGGCCGCGCCGGTACCCGTAACAACCTGTACTCGACCGGCCCGCGTGCTATTCACGGTCCAACTTATGGGCAGCATGCGCTTCTCCAGGTCTTCCACGGCGGGGGCAATCACGGCCACGGGCGGCCCGTATATGGCAGTGAAAGCGTCAATTAGCCCTGCCCCGGTAAGGATGTTGAAGCCTGCCGCGCCCACCGGCCGGGCGGTGGCAACTAGGCGGGCTTTCACTTGAGTTTGCGTTAGGGCCGGCTCCGATTGCAGCAGCAGCGCCGCTACCGCTGCTGCGCTGGGGGCCGCCGCCGAGGTGCCAAAAAAGTTGGGGAAACCGTTGCCATCAAAGTCGGCCCCGTTGTAGGCAGGGAAAAAGGACGTATCGCAGCCGTCCACCGACGCGAAGTCGGGCTTAGGGCGCGTCACGGGCGCGGCCAGGGCCGTACCGTTGGGACTGAATAGGATGGTGGGGCTGCCCTTCGAAGTGAAGTATTCAGGCGTTTTGGAGTCGAAGTAGGCCACCGCGGCCACGGCCGCTGCCTCTGCCGCCGCTGCGTGCCCCACGACAGTGCCGCTGTGGGTAAGCCACTCGGTGGGCTGGCCGTCGCTCAGCGCAATGTATTTGATGCGAGTAGGATTGGCGGTGCCGGTGCGGCGCACAATCACCAAATCGAACAGAGTGGTGTGTGTTTTGGACGTGTCATTGGTGAAACTCGTCAACTCAAAGGGCACCTGGTTCTTGATGTTGTTGGTCTGCGAGGCGTCCACGGTGTCGCCGCGGGCCGAAATGATATAGGCGTCG
>JANPOR010000161.1:0-3592 GCA_031428075.1 Hymenobacter sp.
ATTCATCCGCGTGGGCAGCAGCAAGGTGCAGAAAACCGACGTGCGCGTAGTAGCCGCCACCAATGTGAACCTGCTGGAAAACGTCCGCAACGGCCGCTTCCGCGAAGACCTGTACTACCGCCTGAGCACGGTGCCGATTGCAGTACCGGCACTGCGTGAGCGGGGCGAAGACATCTACCTACTGTTCCGCAAGTTCACGGCCGACTTTTCCGAAAAGCACCGCGTGAAGCCCATTTCGCTCACCCCCGACGCGGTGCAGCTGCTCACGCGGTTCCGGTTTCCGGGTAACATTCGCCAACTCAAGAATATTGCCGAGCAGATTTCCGTGTTGGAAATGGACCGCGAGCTGGACGCCCGCCAGCTCGCCAAGTACCTGCCTGCTGCGCAAACCAGCCAACTGCCCATGTTGCTGGGCCCCGCCGGCACCGATGGCCCTGGGGCTGGCTATTCGGAGCGGGACTTGATGTATAAGATTCTGTTCGACATGCGCCGCGACATGACCGACCTCAAAAAGCTGGTGCTGGAACTAGCTGCCGGCCAACGCCCTCACGAAACCCAGGAGCTACTGCGCCAGAACAGCCACTTATTTACGGCCGGCGCGGCGGGCGCGGGCAACGGGTTTGAGGCTCCCCCGGCGACCGAATACTTCCTGGGGGCCCCGGCTAGCCCGGCGCTGCACGTGGAGCCGGACGGCTACGACGACGATGTGCAGCCGGTAGAAGACATTACGCACGAAACCGAGGAGGAAACCCTGTCGCTGGACGTGAAGGAGAAAGAGATGATTCTCAAGGCCCTGCGCAAGCACCACAACAAGCGCAAATACGCCGCCCACGACTTGGGCATCTCCGAGCGCACCCTGTACCGCAAACTCAAGCAATATGACCTTGAACAAGTGTAAGCGACCCGTCCACTGGCTGGCCCTGGTACTGGCTCTGCCGCTGTGGCTGGGCCTGGCCAGCTGCGGCGTGTACTCGTTTAATGGCACCAATATCGACCCGGCCATCCGCACGTTTTCCATCCAAACCATTCAAACTACGGCCCCCACCGCGCCAGCTTTCCTCACCCAGCGATTTACGGAAGACTTGAAGGACTATTTTCAGCGCAACACCAACCTCAAGCTGGTGCCGCGCGACGGCGACATTCAGTTCGACGGCAGCATTGTGGCTTACGACTACGCCCCAGCCGCCATCCAAAAAGTCAACAATGTGGACCTAGCTGCCACCAACCGCCTTACCTTGCAGGTGAAAATTCGCTTCACCAACAGCAAGGACGACAAGCAGAGCTTCGACCAGATTTTCCAAGGCTTCAGCGATTTTCAGTCGACTCAGGACATCGCCGCCGTGAATAATGACCAGACCGCAGTGCGCAAAATTACCAACAACATCATCACCGACATCTTCAATAAATCGGTGGCCAATTGGTAGTTATTTCGGAATAGGTTGGCATAGTTACGAGCTGTGAATCGCACTGATTTGACGCAATCATTACGCTGCAGCTTACTATTTCAACCTCATCATTCACCCTTTCTAACCCTAACCTAAAGCATGACCCGCGCCGCTCTCCTACACGTCCTCGATAATGCCACGGCCATCGCGCCGGCCGAGGTGCGCGAATTGGAGCAGCTGGCCCAGGCTTTTCCGTACTGCCAGACGGCGCACCTACTGCTAGCCAAGGCCGCCCACGACCAGGGCACCATGCTCGCCGGCCAACGCCTGCGCCGCGCTGCCACTTATGCCGCCGACCGCGAGTTGCTGCGCCGCCTCATCGAGCAAGTGGTTCCGGAGGCCGCGCCGCCCGATGAGCCGAGTGCCCTTGGTATCAACGAAGAAGACCCGTCGCTACATCCGGCCCCGGAGACCGCGCCCATTACCGAATCAGCAGAGGCCCCCGGGGTCCCTGTTGCACTGCCGGAAGCGCCTGAAGTCGTTGTCCCAGAACCAGTCCAAGCGGTCAGCGCCGACGTTGTCGCTACCGAACACTTTGCTGTTGAGGCAGAGGCAACGACGCTACTGGCTGGAGCAGCCGTTACGCCTGTAGAGGAAGAGCCGGCTGCTATGGCTCCTGCAGATGCTGCCAATATTCAAGTTCCGACTTCTGAGGCCGCGCCAACAGTAGAAGCACCGGCCACGAACGAGGCCAGCGAAAACCATATCGATGCTTTGGCGGGCGCTTTATTACCGCTGGTAGCCAATTGTTCGGCTGAATCGCTGCTTTCCGCCCCCATTAAGCCTGAGTTGCCAGCGGCCGTGCCGCCCATCCGCCCCCCGGAAGACTCCGGCGCGGCACGGCTGGAATTCGGTTTGCATGAAGCACCCGCGGTGGCGGCGGGCCCGATCTACGATCTCCCGGGGTTGGTTGACGAGTGGGCGGCGGCGGCCACAACGATGGCGTTGGGCGCGCCGGAACCGGTAGCTGGCCGGCCGGCGGCTATCCATCCAGCGCTGTCGGCCACCGCTTTCACCGGCGACACGGCCTTGGGCTACGGCCTTAGCGGCGGCAGCCGCCTAGGTTTTGCCCTGCAATGTGTGAACTCCTGGGAAACCGGGGGCCAGGCAGCCGAAGCATCGGGGCCCACCACGCCGTTGCCGCCCACCGGCGAATTCTTCGCCCCCGACGCGCTGCTACTCGGCCACTGGATGGCTCATCGTCCGCCCGACCTGCCCACTCCCGGCGACCTGATCAACAACTTCCTGCGCCGGCAGCCCCGTCTCTCACGCCCGGCCATGCTGCCGGCTGTCACGGCTGGGGCCCAGGCCGACTTGAGCGCCCGCAGCAACCGTCCCCAAGTAGAGCTGGCTTCCGAAGGCCTGGCGCAAATACTGGTGCGCCAGGGCAAAACGACCCGCGCCATCGAGATTTACGAACGGTTGATGGTGAGGCAGCCGGAAAAAATGGCGTACTTTGCAGCCCAGATCCAACAATTACAGCCCCCGGCTCAATAAGAGCGACTGGCTTTTTCTACCTCATGTACACTGCCTTACTGATTCTGATCCTGCTCGTGTGTTTCCTGCTGGCCCTGGTGGTGCTGGCTCAAAATCCCAAAGGCGGTGGTCTTTCCGGTCAATTCAGCGCCGGCGGGGCGGTTAGCATGATGGGCGTAAAGCGCACCGGCGACCTGCTAGAAAAGCTTACCTGGGGCTTTGCCATTGCCTTAGTAGTGCTGTCGCTCGGCACCCACATGCTGGGCCAAAGCGTCGCGGGCACCGCCCGTAGCGTGAACCAGCAACGCGCCCTCGAAACCAAGCTGCCCCCCGCACCTTCCCTGCCGGCCCCGACGGCCCCTGGTGCGGTTGCCCCCGGCGCTACGGCTCCAGCTCAGCCTGCCAAGAAATAACCGGTCGCCATGGCCCCAGCCGTTTGTTGAAGCACATCGAGCCGGCAGCTCCGCAATACGCGGGGCCGCCGGCTTTTTTGTGGTCGGGCCCTTGCCATTGTTGCCACTCGCGAGCCCAAACCAGCACATTTTGTCATGTTTTGGGCCCTGGCACGGGAAATGTCGGTGGGCGGCATACCCTAATTTTTCCATCCTTTTAACCTTAACACACCCAGAATGGCACTTAGCATGAAACCGCTGGCCGACCGCGTCATCGTC
>JANPOR010000162.1:0-6064 GCA_031428075.1 Hymenobacter sp.
CACCAGATGAGCATGACGTTCTATTTCGCAGTTGCTAATTCGGGAACAAATCTTATACCTACACCTCCCTCGCGGGGCCGTAATCGGCCGCTGCTACGGGCTGAGGCGGCGTAGCAGTGGTGCCGTCGGCGGGCAACGGCAGTTGCCACTGCTGGCTAAGGAAGTCCAGGCCCTGGTAGGCCGTCAAATCGAACTGGCAGGGCACGACGGACACGTAGTTATGAGCCAGGGCCCACTCGTCGGTGTCGGTGCCGTGGTCGAGGTTCACGAACGAACCGATGAGCCAGTAGTACGGGCGCTTGTAGGGGTCGTGGCGCTCGTCGAATTCTTCCTGCCACTTGGCACGGGCCTGGCGGCTTAGGCGCAGGCCGGCGATGGGCTGGTCGGATTTTTTGGGCAAATTCACGTTCAGAGCCGTGCCGCGGGGCACGCCGTGAGCCAGGGCGTGGCGGCAAACCTGGGCTACCCACTCGGCTACGTGCGAGAAATCAGCGTGGTCACCGTACTCGCAGAGCGAGAAGCCGATAGCGGGCAATCCTTCAATTGCTGCTTCAATCGCTGCCGACATGGTGCCTGAGTATAACACGTTCACCGAGGCGTTGGATCCGTGGTTGATGCCCGACACCACGAGATCGGGGGTACGGTCTTTGAGCACATGGTGCTTGGCAATTTTGACGCAGTCGGCCGGCGTACCCGAGCACTGGTAAGCGGCCACATCAGGGCCGAACACACGGTTTTCGGTCAGGCGCAGCGGCTGGCCAATGGTGATGGCGTGGCCCATGCCCGACTGCGGCGAGTCGGGGGCCACCACTACCACTTCGGCGCCCAGCCCTTGCACAATGCGCACCAAATGCCCGATGCCGGGGGCGGTGATGCCGTCGTCGTTGGAAACAAGGATGAGCGGGCGGCGGGCGGCGGGGACGGAATTGGAATCGGGCATAATGAAATTTAACAGAGACGCGCAAAGGTACGGCCCACTGATGGGCGCGGTTCGGCTTTTTGGGTGGAATTTGCGGCCATGCTCGCCTTCTTACTCACCGCGCTGATGACTGCCTCCGCTCCTACTCCCTTGCCGGCCCCGGCCTGGCGCACCCCCTTCGAAAACGATCCGGCCCGCAACACCACCGCCACCCAAGCCGAATGCGTGGCCTTCTACCAAAAGCTAGCCGCAGCTTATCCCGCCCTTGTGAAGCTCCGCGAGGCGGGGCCCACCGACTGCGGCCTGCCCCTACACGAGGTGGTGCTTTCGGCAGACGGCGACGCGGACCCGGCCAGCCTACGGCGCAAAAACCGGCCGGTGCTCTTCGTCCAGAACGGCATCCACCCCGGCGAGCCGGAGGGCATCGATGCCAGCATGATGCTGGCCCGCGACCTGGTGCAGCAGCCCCGCCTGCAACGGCTGTTGGCAGGCGTCACGGTGGTCATCGTGCCGGCCTACAACCTCGGCGGAATGCTCAACCGCAACGCCACCACCCGCGTGAACCAAAACGGACCAGCCAGCTACGGCTTCCGCGGCAACGCCCGGAATTTCGACCTGAACCGCGACTACATCAAGCAGGAATCGCGCAACGCCCGCTCTTTTGCCGAGCTCTTTCAAAAATGGCAGCCGGAGGTTTTCGTGGAAACCCACACCTCCAATGGGGCCGATTACCAGTATACGATGACGCTCATCGCCACCCAGCACAGCAAGCTGGCTCCGGCACTGGGGACCTACTTGCAACAGCAAATGCTGCCCGCACTATACCAGGGCATGGATCATAAAAAGTGGCCCATGACGCCCTACGTGAATTTTGAAGGCGAAACGCCGGAAAGTGGCCTCCAGGCATTTCTGGAAAGCCCGCGCTACTCGACCGGCTACGCGGCGCTGTTCAATACCATCGGCTTCATGCCCGAAACCCACATGCTGAAGGCGTTTGGGCCCCGGGTGCAGGCCACGTATGACCTGCTGCTGACGGTGCTCGAAACTGTGCAACGGCAGGCCCCCGCCCTACTGGCCGCCCGCGCCGAAGCCCGGCGCGCCCAAGCCGCCCAAACCATTTTTCCGCTAGCCTGGGCCCTGGACGATAAGCCCAGCGAAACCGTGCAGTTCCGCGGCTATGAGGCCGGCCACCGGCCCAGCGAGGTGAGCGGCCAGCCGCGCCTTTACTACGACCGCGCCCGGCCCTATACCCGGCCCGTGCCGTACTTCAACACGGGCCACGCCACGGTCACGGCCGCCTCGCCCACGGCCTACCTCATCCCGCAGGCCTGGGGCGAAGTGGTTGATAATTTGCGCCGCAACGGCGTGCGGCTCGAACGCCTGACCCGCGACGCCACCGTGCCCGCCGAGGTGTACTACGTCGATGATTTCGCGACCGGGGCCCATCCCTTCGAAGGCCACTACCTGCATAGCCAAGTGAAGCTGCGCCCTACGACGGCCCCCACCACCTGGCGCGCCGGCGACTACGTGGCCCGCCTAGCCCAGCCCGCCGCCCGCTACCTCGTGGAAACCTTGGAGCCCCAAGCCACCGACTCGTTTTTTGCCTGGGGCTTCTTCGACAGC
Source organism: Hymenobacter sp. (assembly GCA_031428075.1). GTDB lineage: Bacteria > Bacteroidota > Bacteroidia > Cytophagales > Hymenobacteraceae > Hymenobacter. The sequence goes on from JANPOR010000162.1 coordinate 2,543, forward strand.
ATTTTACAGCAGAAAGAGCACTACTCGGACTATGTTTTCGAGGACCTTGCCGCCGACCTACTGCGCCGCGACCCGGCCCTGCGCCAACAGCTGGAGCAGCGCCGCGCTCAAGACGCCAAGTTTGCCGCCAACGGCCCCGCCCAGCTCGAGTGGGTGTACCAGCACTCGGCCTACCACGAGCCGACGCACAACCGCTACCCCGTGGCGCGGTGGCTGGGCGTGGGCGAGCTACCCACAGAATAACCCCATATTCGCGGTGCCCCACGGGGGCCCGGCACAGACCTTTTATCCGTTTGTACGCTGTTAAAACGCTTATTATAAGAGGTTTGTTGGCGTACAACAAGTGTGTAGCCCAAAATATACTAGCCTGAGGAGCATAAGCAGGCAGTAACATACGAAAGATTTCGTACTCATGCAACTCATTGGTTACTATTCTTTTAATTTTTCCCGATGCGCACCCGTTCCTCCTGCTTCAAGACCTCGCCCAACTCGGCATATTTGCTGAAAGCCGCGCTTTTTCTTGGCCTGCTGCTTTGTTCCGTTAGAACATTTGCGCAGAGCCCGATAGCCAAACTACAAACCGATTATGACCACTTGCAACAGACAACCACGTACGGTCGGAATCCAAAAGCGGGAAAATTCTACTTGGTCCGGGGCTTTAAGATGTACTGCGAGATATATGGGGCCGGAGAACCCTTGTTGCTGATTCACGGCAATGGCAGCAGCATCAGTGCATTTGCCAAGCAAATCCCCTATTTCGCGAAAAACTACCGGGTCATCGTAGCCGATAGCCGGGGGCACGGCAGATCAACTAACAAGATTGATTCGCTTTCGTACGAGATGATGGCGGACGATTACGCGGCGTTACTGTCCGTTCTGCACATCGATTCGGCCCGGGTGCTCGGCTGGAGCGACGGGGGCATCAACGGGCTGTTGCTCGCCATTCGACATCCCGAAAAGGTGAAAAAGTTGGCCGTCACCGGGGCCAACCTGCGCCCCGATTCCACCGCCGTGGAACCCGACGTACTCCGGCGCGTGACACGGTCGTACACCAAGTTCAGGGCCCTGTTCAAAGAACCGAGACCCAAAACGCCGGTGGATTCGATGGTGTACAAGTATTTCCGGCTATTGGTCGAGCAGCCCCATATTTCCTTGGCGGAACTGCGTAAAATTTCCATCCCTACGTTGGTTATCGGGGGCGACCACGACGTGATTCGCCCCGGCCACACGCTGGAAATTTTTGCCAACATCCCGAAGGCGTATTTGTGGCTGGTGCCCAATTCCGGGCACAGCACCCTGGTGGTTTACGACGACGATTTCAACAAAACGGTGAGTACTTTCTTCAAAAGCCCATATCGGAAAATCGAAGACCGGGCCAGAGAATTTTAAAGTAATTACTACTCTTCACACAAGATTTTTTGGCTTGGCTAATAGGCTTATTGTTCAAGCCAAGGCCATTGAATGGGCTTGATTAGTCCACTTGGTGTTCTACTCCGGCACTGTCCCTGTCACCAACTGGCTCCTCGCCCGGGGGCCCTACTGCTGCTTCAGCACTGCCTGGTCCCAGCAGGACTCCGTATTCGTAGTAGAACGCGGCTACCGACTGCGGGCGCAGTTCCAACCCGTATTGGCCCCAGTGTTGATGAACAGCCGCAGCCGGTAGGCCCGAAAGTCGAACAATACCTCAAACGAGCCGGCGGCGGAAAGCACGGGGCCCGTCGTCAGGTCCCGGAGCATCACACAAAACGGTGCCTGCCACCACTGGTTCAGCCTGAGGCGGAGAGCCAGCGACATTTTGCCCATGATTTGCGCCCAGCGGTGCAGGGTTCGCGGGTGGCGGTCTAGGCGCCGGCGAGCAGGGCGGACCAGGTTTGAGCGGCAGCGGTCATGGCGGGCGGAGGTTGGTGGGTCCCACAAGGTGTGGCCTGGCCCCCGGCCCGCACCTGCAGCGGCCGAATTACAATGGATTCAGGTCCCTGTAGAGTGCGGGGCTGGCCCCCGCCCGTCGCCCGCACCGTTTACACGATTTTGTTCAACGACTGGCAGTGTTGGCCCTGCACCTTACAGCGCCGCGGCCGCGGCGCTGGTAATAGCCGCCTCCGCACCGCGCAGAATGTCGTGGCCCATCTTATCGCGCTTGGTGGCCAAGTACATGGCATTGTGGGGATTGGAAGCAATTTCGATGGGCACGGTTTCCACCACTTCCAGGCCATAGCCCGCCAGGCCGGTGCGCTTCTTAGGGTTGTTGGTGAGCAGGCGCATCTGCCGGACGCCAAGGTCGCGCAGGATGGCGGCCCCCACGCCGTAATCGCGCTCGTCGCCCCGGAAGCCCAGGTCCTCGTTTGCCTGCACCGTATCACGGCCCTGCTCTTGCAGCTTGTATGCCTTCAGCTTGTTGATGAGGCCAATGCCACGGCCTTCCTGGTTCATGTAGATTACCACGCCGCGGCCTTCGTGCTCAATCTGCTGCATGGCTTGGTGCAGCTGGGGGCCGCAGTCGCAGCGGCACGACCCGAAGATATCACCCGTGATGCACGAGCTGTGTACTCGCGTGAGCATCGGGGCCGGGTCGCTCAAATCGCCCTTCACCAAGGCTAAATGCTGGACCCCAGTGCTGCGCTGGGTGTAGGCGTAAAGGTCGAAGTAGCCCCAGGCAGTGGGCAGCTGCACCGAAATCTCCCGCTGGATGAGGCTCTCCTGGGCCAGGCGGTACTTGATGAGATCCTGCACCGAAACCAGCTTCAGATTCCACTGTTGGGCCACTTTTTCCAGGTCGGGCAGGCGGGCCATCTCGCCGTCTTCTTTCAGGATTTCCACCAGCACGCCGGCCGGCTCGAAGCCCGCTAGGCGGGCCAGGTCCACGGCGGCCTCGGTGTGACCGGCGCGGCGCAACACGCCTTCTTTGCGGGCCTTGAGGGGGAAGATATGGCCGGGTTTTCCGAGGTCTTCGGGCTTGGTGGCCGGGTCCACGAGGGCCTGAATGGTCTTGCTGCGGTCAGAAGCCGAAATGCCGGTGGTTACCCCGTGGGTCAGCAAATCGACCGACACGGTGAAGGGCGTGGCGTGCAGGGCCGTGTTGCGGCCCACCATCAATTCCAGGCCCAAGGCCTCGCAACGGGCCTCGGTGAGGGGCGCGCACACCAAGCCGCGCCCGTGGGTGGCCATGAAGTTAATGATTTCGGGCGTGGCAGCCTGGGCCGCACAGATGAAGTCGCCTTCGTTCTCGCGGTCCTCGTCGTCCACAACGATAATAACCTTGCCCGCGCGCAGGTCTTGGATGGCAGATTCGATCGAGTCAAGCATGTTATTAGCTGTTGAATTATTGATTATGCGGCGGCCAATGGCTGATAATCAATGGATGCAGTGAAAGGCTCCGGATACAGGCTGCCTGATGCGTGCAGTAAGTGGAATTACTGCCTATTCCAGCGGGTATCATGTGAGGATAACGAAAGCGCGCCCAGCTATCCGCTGACCCGAGCAGACAAGCGAGTTCATCCTGACTGCTTTCGCCGGGCGTTGCCT
>JANPOR010000163.1:0-20349 GCA_031428075.1 Hymenobacter sp.
CACGGACCGAGCGCCAATAAAATCTTTGTCAAATTTACGATCATGCTGCGCTCTTGGCTGGCCGATTTCGCGGGCTTGATTTTTCCGCGCCTGTGTCCAGCCTGCCGCGAGCCGCTGGCCCGGGGCGAAGCGCACCTGTGTACCAGCTGTCGTGCCGAGCTGCCCTACACCGATTTCCACCGCCTGCCACCCGCCGCTAACCCGCTCGGCCGGCGCTTTTGGGGCAAGTTGCCCGTGCGCCACGCTCTGAGCTACCTGCAGTTTGTGCGCCACGGCCGGGTACAGCACTTGCTGTACGAGCTTAAGTATGGGGGCCAGCGCGGGCTGGGCACGGCCCTGGGCCGCCTCTACGGTGCTGAGCTTGCTGCTGCAGGCTTGGCCGCCGAGTTCGACCTGGTGGTGCCCGTGCCGCTTCACCCGCGTAAGCTGGCCCAGCGCGGCTATAACCAAGCCGCTGTATTTGCCGAAGGACTGGCCGTAGGGCTTGCCTTGCCCTGGGTCCCTGCCCTGCGCCGCACGGCCCACACTGCCACCCAAACCAAAAAAAATCGCGCCCAACGCTGGGAAAACGTGGCCTCTGTGTTCGAAACCGCCGACGTGAAAGCGGTGGCCGGCCGGCATGTGCTGCTCGTAGATGACGTGCTGACCACCGGGGCCACCCTCGAAGCCTGCGGGGCGGCCCTGCTGGCCGCCGGGGCCCGCGAAATCAGCATCGCTACCATCGCTTGCGCCTAGAATCCCTGCGTGGAGCGCACTGATTAGCTGTAGACTTGCCAATCTCTGGTCATCTTCAGGCAGCTTCCCCTTCTTCGCCTGGTCAACACGGGTAAAACGAAAAAGCCGCCCAGTTGAAGGAGCGGCTCTTTCGTTTTAAACCGGTGATGGATTATTTGTTCGAGCCGGGGTTGATCATCGCGCAGCGGAAGCCGATGGTAGCCGTCGACGAGTCCTGGGCCATAAAGCGGCGGGTACCGGGCGAGAGCCAGTAGGCCACGTCGCGCCACGAGCCGCCTTTGTACACGCGCACCTTGTCGTCGATCAACGACTGGTAGCCTTTTTTGTCGTATTTATCAGCAGGATCCAGCACGCCGTTGCGGCGGAAGGGGTTCAGGTCTTCTACATCCTGGTACGAGAGCGGGCGGTAAACATCCTGTACCCACTCATTTACGTTGCCAGCCATGTTGTAGAGGCCGTAGTCGTTGGGCGGATAGGCGTATACCTGCTCCGTAATCATGGCGCCGTCGTTTAGGCTACCGGCAATGCCTGCGTAGTCGCCGCGGCCGCGCTTGAAGTTGGCTAGAAACTGGCCCTGTTTGCTGCCGTAAGCGTTGCGGGTGGTGCGGCCATCCCAAGGATAGATGCGTTTTTCTTCCTGGTTTTCGTTGCCCACTTCCTGGGTGCCGATGAGGGCCAGGGCTGCGTACTCCCACTCGGCCTCGGTGGGCAGGCGGTAGTTGGGCAGCGTATTGCCATTTTCGATGGAGATTTGATTCTTGCTGTCGGTAGCGGCCGCAGCGGTGCCTTCGGCGGCGGTGCCTTTCTTGCGGCGCGAGAACAAACCACCTTTCTTGCTTGAGCGGCCTTCTTTAGACGCCAGTCCTTCGTTCACCTTGGCTGTACGCCAGGTGCAGTAGTCATTGGCTTGCAGCCAACTCACGCCCACCACTGGAAAGAAGCGGAAGCCGGGGTAACGCAGGTAATACGTGACGTAAGGGTCGTTGAACGACAAGTCGCGAGCCCACACCGTGGTGTCGGGCAAGGCAGACTTGTAGAACTCTTCGGCCGAGTCGGTGCGGATAAAGTGCAAATATTCCAACCAATGGATGTTGGCTACCTCGGCTTCGTCCATATAGAACGAGGCAATGGTGACGGTGCGCTCCAGGTTGTCGTGCGAGAGCGTCACGTCTTCCTCTTGCGTTCCCAGCACCGTACGGCCACCCTCAATAAACACGAGGCCGGGACCCGCCGGAATGCCCTTGAAGCTGGACACCTGCATCCCTTTTTCGGTGTTGTATTCCACCCCTGTGGTCGACGATGCCTTACCAGGGTTAGTGGCGCTAATGTCTTTGTGGCAACTCGCCAGGGTCCCAAGTGCGAGTGCACCCAGGCATAAATAGTTGGATAATTTCATGACGGGACTAGTTCGACTAGAGGTGAAACAGCGTTATCAGGAGTGATTCGGGTGCAATTTAAATGCAATATTACAAATAATTTAGAATGCCGGGCAAGGCGCGATTGGATAATTTCGGCGGCGGATGCGTTGATAGGCATTTTCGAGGGTGTCAAACGCTCGTATTGCTAAAGTTATTTCATGGGCCCCGCCCAAATCAGCGCTTAATCGACTCAAACCCACATCGTAGCTGTAACCCAAGCGCAGGCCCCCAGCGCTGACGCCCGCAACAAGGGCCAGCAACTGTTGCGGGCCAACGCGGGCGTCGCCGAAAAGGTTGCGATACACGGCCCCCAGCGTAACCGGCGATGCGGTGAAATACAACCCGGCTTCGAGGCGTCGCGAGCCCCCTTGCTGGCTGTAGGCCGCTACGGGCGTATAGCTCAACTCACGGGTGGCCGTGCCGGGGCCCGGCTTAGTCACAAAAAATTTGTACCCGCCGCTCACGTTCAGCAACAGCGGCAACCGGCTCTGCTGCCGGAAGCCCAGGCTAGGTTGGTTGAGGTGCTGCCCGGCCAAGCTCAACCAGGCTTGATCGGAGTAGAGCACCAACCCGGTGCCCACGCTGAAATAATTGAGGGGCGCGAAGTCAAGGCTCTCAGCCGAAGGACCGGTGAGCCGGCCATCGGGCGAAATCTGGTCGCCGAACGTGAAGTTGTCGTAGCCCACGCGCTGGCGGCCGTAGCCAGCGCCCAGGCCGCCGCTCAGGGCCACTTGGCGGGTGAGGCGAGTGTGGTAGGCGTAGAGGGCCCTAGCTTCCAAGCGGGTGTAGCCCACGGCCCCGGCTTGGTCCTGGTCGATGAGTAAGCCGAAGGCGTGGTGCCGGCCGGGTACGTCGGGGCGCCAGTCGGCCGCCGCTCCGGCGCTGTCGAACGAGCCCGCCAGGGTGGGCAGCTGGGTGCGGAAGCTGAGCGTGGCGCTGTAGTCGTCGAGCAGGCCGGCGAAGGCGGGATTAGCGTGCAGGCGGGTGGCGAAAGGCTGCGAAAAGTATACGTCCTGCGCACGGGCCGCGGGAGCGGTCAAGCTGGCGGCCAGCAACAAGGCCGCCTTGCGCAGTAGATTGTAGCGTAGCATAAGAACAGACGAAACGCCGCGGCCCAGCGTTTTGGTGCGGGCCCGCTCACGAAAGTAGGGACCCCGGCAGCGATTCCCGGGTGCCGGGCTCTGCGTCTGAGGCACGGATTGGTGGCGCTATTTTTGTCCGACTCACTTTTTACGGTTTGCTATGCGAAAGATTCTGATTGGCTTGGGCGTGTTCGTGCTGCTGCTACTGGCAGCCACCGTGGCGGCCCCTTTTCTGTTCAAAGACCGGCTAAGGGCCTTGGCCGATAAGCAGATTGCCCAGCGTGTGCGCGCCCAAGTGCAGTACGACCCTGCCAGCATCGACGTGAGCGTGCTCCACTCCTTTCCTGATTTAACGCTGGACATTAAGAATTTGCGGGTGATTGGGCTCGACTCGTTCCGGCGCGACACGCTCGCCTTCCTGCCCGGCCTACGCGTGGGGCTCGACATTATGACAGTGATTAAGGGCCAGGAAATCAAAATCAACAGCATCGAGTTGGACCGGCCCAACATCAGTCTGAAAATGCTGAAAAGTGGCCGCACCAACTGGAATGTGATGATTTCCGACTCGGCCGCCGCAGCCAAGGGCCAAGACACCAGCCTGGTGCGGTTGGCTATCAAGGGCTGGAAAGCAACCGACGGCCGCCTGCGCTACGAAGATCTGAGCCTGCCCTTCCGCATGGAAGCGCGGCAGGTGAACCACAGCGGCAGCGGCGATTTCGCCCGCAACGTGTTCGACCTGACCTCGCACACCACGGCCGGCAGCCTGAACCTGAACTACGCGGGCGTGGACTACGTGACCGATAAAAAACTTGCCGCCGACGTAGCCATGAACATGGATTTGAACAAAAACCTGTACAAGTTCAAGGATAATAACATTAAAATCAACGATTTTCCCTTTAGCTTCGCTGGGGCCATCGGACTGCCCAACGCCACGGATATTACCTACGACCTGACGTTTAAGGCCCTGGAAACGGACTTTAAGACCTTGCTCAGCCTGGTGCCGGGGGCCTACACGGACAAGTTTAAGAACATCAAAACCAGTGGCAAAGTGGCCTTCGACGGCTACTACAAGGGCACACAGAACGCGCTGCACATGCCCGGCTATGGTGTGAACTTGGCCGTGACCAACGGCCAGTTCAAGTACCCCGAACTGCCGGAAGCGGCCCGGAACATCAACCTGAAAATGCAGGTAGACAATCCGTCGGGCTTTACCAATAACGTGAAAGTCAACATCTCGCAGTTTCACCTCGACTTGGGGCCCAACCCTGTGGACGGTAACGTGACGATTGACGGCCTGAACCCAATGAAGGTGGACGGCCGCGTGAAGGCCAATGTGGACCTGGCCGAGGCCCTGAAGGTGTACCCGGTGGCCGGCATAGCCATGCGCGGCCAGCTGTTCGTGGATGCCACGGGTAAGGGCGCGTACTCAAAAACGCAGATGCCGGTGGTACACGCCGCCATCCGCCTCACCAACGGCTACGTGAAATCGAGCAAGTTTCCGGCCCCGATCGAGAACATCAACCTCAACGGCACGGTGGTGAACACCACGGGCCAGGTGAACGATACCTACGTCAACCTGCCGCAGTTTCGGATGGTGCTGGAGGGCGAGCCGCTGGAAGGCCGCCTCACGGCCCACAACATCAACCAGCCGGTGTTCGACGCCAACGTGAACGGCACGGTGGATTTGACTAAAATCACCAAGATTTTCCCATTGCAAGGGTTGACCGTGACGGGCCGCGTGAGCGGCAACATCGCCGCCGCCGGCAACATGGCCGACGTGGAAGCCGGCCGCTACCAAAACGTGAAAGCCAGCGGCACGGTGAAGGCCACCAATGTGACCTACAAGAGCAAAGACCTGCCACAGGGCGTGCACATCAGCACCGCGGCCGGCACATTCAACAACAACCAGATCGTGGTTCAGGGCCTGAACGGCACGGCGGGCAGTTCCGATTTCGCGGCCTCGGGCACGGTGAGCAACTACCTAGGCTATCTGTTCACCCCTGGTCAGGCGTTGCGCGGTAATCTGACGGTGAACTCGCGCAACTTCAACGCCAACGAGTGGATGGTGGACCCGGTGAGCGCCAAGGCCACGGCCACCGGCAAGGGGGCCCCGGCCAAGGCCAACGGCGTGCTGCAAATCCCGAAATTCTTCGATTTGGTGCTCAACAGCAAAGTCGACAACGTGACTTACGACAACCTCAAGCTGACCAACGCCGCGGGCACGGTGCTGGTAAAAGACCAGACGGCCACGCTGAAAAACCTGACTTTCAATACGCTGGGGGCCACCTTCGGCACCACGGGTAGCTACAGCACCAAAGACTTGGCGCACCCCAAATTTGACCTGGGGCTGAACATCAAGAACTTGAGTTTCCAGCAGGCGTTCGCGGCCTTCAACACGGTGAAGGCCCTGGTGCCGCTGGCCTCACAGGTGCAGGGCATCTTTGGGACGAACTTCAACGTGAGCGGCGAAATGGGCCAGGACATGCTGCCCAAACTGAGCACGCTGAGCGGCAAGGGCTTGTTTGATATCTTGAAAGCCAGTGTATTGCAGTCGCCGGTGATGTCGCAGATTGCCAGCCTGACCACGCTGCCCGAACTGAAGAACCTGGAGGTGCTGAACCGCATCGTGAACGCCGAAATTGTAAACGGCAACTTCATTGTGAAACCCTTCGACCTGACGGTGGGCGACGTGAAGATGACCTTGGGCGGCTCCAACAGCCTGGCCGGGCTGCTTTCTTACGTCACAGCCATCAACATGCCCACCGGCAAGCTCGGCAACGCCTTGAGCGGCAAGCTCACGCAGCTAACTGGTGTATCAAACATTCAGGGCACCGACCGGGTGACGCTGGGCCTGAACATCGGCGGCACCGTGGCCAGCCCCAGCGTGAAGCTGACCAGCGGCAGCGTAAAAGACCAGGGCAGAGCTATCGTGACCAACATCGTGAAAACCAAGCTTACCGATGCCCTGTTTGGCCTCGCCACCAAGAACAAGGCCAAGCGGGACAGCGCCGTAACTACGGCCACAAACGCCCAACAAACCGCTGATCAGCAGGCCGCCCAGGCGCTGGTCAAGAAGCGCCTCGAAACCGAGGCCAAGGCGCGCCAGGCCATCGGGGCCGGAATTAATAGCCTGTTTGGGGGCAAAAAGAAGGCGGTAGCCCCAGCCGACACAACAAAAAAAGTTAATCCCTGACCTTTATAATTAGTGGCAATGTTTTTGACTAGGGCGATACAGGTAATCAGATGGTTATCTGTATCATTTTGTTCTGTTAATTTCTCATTCCACCTTTATTATTTAACATGAAAAAATACCATTTATTAGGATTGGCCGGGGCAGCATTGCTGAGTCTGGCGGGTTGCTCAAAGAATTCTTCGGAAGATCCTAATTCAGCCAAGCTTGAGGTGCGGTTGATCGATGCCCCCGGTGACTTCCGCGCCGTGGTTTTGGACGTGCGTCAGATTGAGGTGCACTTGAAAGACGAAAATGAACCCGACGGCTGGCAGACTCTGGCCTTTACGCCTCAGGCCGTCAACGTGCTCGATTTCGTGAACGGCAAGTCGGCCTTGCTCGTGAACACCGATTTTGCGCCCGGCGACCTGAAAGAGATTCGCCTCATCCTGGGCCCCGACAGCTACGTGGTGGGCACCGACGACCAGCGCTACGACTTAAAAACGCCCAGCGGCCAGACCTCGGGTGTGAAGCTGAAACTCGACAAGGCCACTCTGCGCCAGCGCGAAACCTTCCAATTATTGCTCGATTTCAACGCGGCCAAATCCATCGTGGAGCGCGGCAGCTGGACGGCCGGCAACGACAAGAAAGAGCGCTATTTGCTCAAGCCCGTTATTCGGGTAGTGGCCCAGGACCTCAAAGGCGGCCTGCGCGGCACTGTGAACCCGGCCCTGGCACGGCCCCAGGTGCTGGCCATCCGCTCGTCCATCGTCAGGCCCGACACGGTTAGCACGTTTGCCGATGCTTCGGGCGCATTCCAGCTCGGGGCCCTGCCAGCGGGCTCGTACCAGGTGCAGTTCTTCCCGACCGCAACGGCCCCGACCGGCCAGCCCGCGTATAAAAACGTCGTGCGCACGGGTATTACCGTGACAAATGACCAAGTAACGGATCTGGGCGTGACGGCAGTGAACTAAGCAAGCTGCCGCTCTAACGCCACTTAAAAACAAAAGAGGCCGTTTCCTGGACAGGAAACGGCCTCTTTGCTGGGGCCCGGTGGCGGGCAGGTGCTAGGCCAGCTTTTGCACCAAAGCCAGCAGCTCGTGCTGCGTGGTGCGGGTGGCGTCGTGGGCGTATTTAGGCGTGAAGCTGGGCCGCCAGCTCCTCAAACGGTACCTGGCGGGCTTTCAGGTCTTGAAACAGGGCTTGCGCTGGGGCCGGCCGGGGGCCCCACACGGCGGCTTCGGTGAGCGAATCGGCGGGCAGCACGACGGTCATCGGAATGGCCCGGCCGCCGTTGGTAAGGTAGCGGTCGATAAGTGCCGGGTTAGCATCGCGAGGAAGTAGCGCGTATCAAGGTGGCCGCCACTGGCCTGGGCCGCGGCCTCCACGATGGGCACGAACTGGGCCGCGTCGCCGCCCAGCCTTCGGTGATGACCACCCACACATAGCGCCGCTTGAGCTGGCGCAGGGCCGCTTGCAGCGCGGGCAGCACCGCTACCGTGGGGGCAAGCCAGTTCATGCGCGCCTCGTTTTCCTGGTAGTAGGGCAGCATTTTGGCCTGTTTAGGGTCGGTATCCTGGGCGAGTACGGCGGTAATGTGCTGCCGTTAATCGGCGTAAGAAAGGCCAGTGGCCAACTGGTCGGCGGTGAGAACCGGCGCGGGAAAAGCAGATATGAAAATGAAAAGCGTTGAAATTTGAGCGTTAGAAATAAGAGCCCGGGCGGTTTGATAGCACGTTTCCAGTTGTTAACGACCAATTTTTGCCCTTCCGCTACTGCCAGCCGCCGCCCAGGGCCCGGTACAGGCCCACGCTCTGCAGAAGTTGCGCCTGGCGAGCCTCGGCGAGGCTAAGCTCGGCTTCGAGCACGCTGCGCTGGGCGGTAATCACTTCTAGGTAAGAAGCATAGCCGGCCACGAACAGCTCGTTGGCCGTGGCTACGGCGTTGGTGAGCAATGCCACTTCCTGCTGGCGAAAGGCCGCCGAGGCGCGGTAGTTTTCTAGGCCTTGCAGCCCGTTCACCACTTCGCGGAAGCCGGTTTGCAGGGCTTGCTGGTAGCGGTAGTGCGCCTCGAAGTTGCCGGCGATGGCTTGGCGATAGTCGGCCTTGAACTGGGCGCGGTTGAGGACGGGGCCGGCCAGGCCCGCCAGGGCCCCGTAGACCACGGACGCGGGATCGAGCAACAAGCTGGCCCGGAAGGCGTTGAGGCCCACGTAGGGCGTGAGGGTGAGCGAGGGCAGGAAGGCGGCACGGGCGGCGTCCACGTCGGCACGGGCGGCTTGCAAGTCCAGCTCGGCCTGGCGCACGTCGGGGCGGCGGAGCAGAGCGGTGGCGGGTACGCCGGCCCCGAGGCGGGCGGGCAGCACCTGGCCGGGCAGGGCGGGCCCCCGGGTGATGGGCCGCGGGTAGCGCCCCAGCAGCTGGTTAAGGCCAGTTTCGGCCTCCGTGATGCGCTGGCGGGCTTCGGAGGAAAGGCTTTCGGTGCGCAGGGCTTGGGCGGCAAACTGCTGCACGGCCAGCTCGGTGGCGCGGCCGGCCTGCTTTTGGATGCGCATCAGCCCCAGGGCCTTGCGCTGGAGGGCGATGTTGCGCCGGAGCACGGCCAGTTGGTTATCAGCCGTCAGCAGCTCGTAGTAGAGCCGGGCCACTTCGGCCACCACGTTGGTGATGACCAGGTTGCGGCCCTGCCCGGAGGCCAGCACGCGCAGGTAGGCGGCCTGGCGGCGGCGGCGGAGCTTGCCCCACAAATCGATTTCCCAGGAGCTGCGCAGGCCCAGGAAAAACTCGGGCGTCAGGGGCCCTGGGATGCGCTGGCGGCCGTCGAGGTTCGACGAGAGGTTGGTGTCGTAGTTGCCCACCCCGTTTAGGGTATAGCGCCCGTAGCGGTCGAGGCCCGCCGAGCCCCCGGCTGACACGCTGGGCAGCAGGGCTCCGCGCCGGGCCAGGTACTGGGCCTGGGCCACTTCCACGCGCTGCACGGCCACCTGCAAATCCAGGTTTTGCCGCAACGCAGTGTCGATGAGCGCGGCCAGGGCGGGGTCCTGGAAAAACTGCCGCCAGGGCCGGGCCCCGGTGCTCAGCGTGTCGGCGGGCGGGGTGGCCTGGGGAAAGGCCGCCGGCACGGCCGGGCCGGCCACTGGCTCGGCGGGGGCGGCCACGCGGCAGCCGGTGGCGAGGATAATTAAGCTCAGCAGGAAGAATGAAAGCAGGCGCATGGGAAAATTGGGATGTCGGTGTGGGTGAGGGCGACGACAGGGGCCTAGTGTTCTACCCATTCCGCTGCCGGCTCTTCCTCCAGTAACACCTCCCCGTCCAGGTTCTTCACTTGCTCGAAGCTGGCAAACAGCACGTACAGCCCCGGAATCAGCACCATGCCAAATAGGGTACCGATGAGCATGCCGCCCGCCGCCGCCGTGCCGATGGAGCGGTTGCCCAGGGCCCCCGCGCCGCTGGCCACCACCAGCGGCACCAGCCCCGCGATGAAAGCGAACGAGGTCATCAGAATCGGCCGCAGGCGCGACACGGCCCCTTCCACGGCGGCGACCAGCACCGGGGCCCCGGCGCGGCGGCGCTGCTCGGCAAACTCGATGATGAGGATGGCGTTTTTGCCCAGCAGGCCGATGAGCATCACCAGGGCCACCTGGGCGTAGATGTTGTTTTCGAGCCCCAACAGCTTGAGGCTAAAGAAGGCCCCGAACACGCCCGTGGGCAGGCCCAGTAGCACGGGCAGCGGCAGCAGCAGGCTTTCGTACTGCGCGGCCAGCAGCAGGTACACGAAAATCAGCACGATGCCGAACACGTACAGGGCCTGGTCGCCGCTCAGAATCTGCTCGCGCGTCATGCCGCTCCACTCGAAGGAATAGCCGCGGGGCAGCACGTCCTTGGCCACTTGGGTGATGGCCGCGATGGCGTCGCCGGAGCTGAAGCCGGGGGCCGAGTCGCCGTTCACCATCGCCGAGGTATACATGTTGTAGCGTGTGAGCTGGTCGGGGCCGAACACGCGCTCCAGGCGCACGAAGGTGGAGAAGGGCACCATCTCGCCCCGGTCGTTTTTCGCGTGCAGGGCCAGCAGGTCGTCGGGGTGGACGCGGTACTCGGGGCCAGCCTGCACTATCACCTTGTACATCTGCCCGAAACGGATGAAATTAGATGCATAGTAGCTGCCCAGTAGGGTTTGCAGCGTGCTCATGGCGCGGTCGACGGTCACGCCTTTCTTGGCGGCCATGTCCTGGTCGACGTGGATGAGGTACTGCGGGAAGTTGGGGTCGAAGCCGGTGAAGGCCTCACCGATGGCCGGCGCTTTGCGCAGCGCCGCCAGAAAGGTTTGCGACACCTGGGCGGTTTTTTGCAGGTCGCCGCTGCCCGATTTGTCCAGCAAGCGTAGCTCGAAGCCGCTGGAGTTGCCGAAGCCCGGCACCGTGGGCGGCGGCAAAAACTGGATTTCGGCGTCGCTGATGCCCTTGGTCTTCTCTTTCAGCTCCTCAATGAACTCGGGTACCGACTGCTGCCGCTCGTCCCAGGCCTTGAGGTTGATCATGCCCATGCCGTAGCTGGCGCCGGCCACGTCGTTGATGAGGCTGTAGCCGGCCAGCGTCGACACCGATTCGACCGGCTTGAGGTGCTGGGCGATGCGCTGCACCTGGGCCAGCACGGCCTCGGTGCGCTCCACGGTGGCCCCGGCGGGCGTGGTCACGTTGATGTACACCATGCCCTGGTCTTCGGTGGGGATGAAGCCCGACGGCAACACCCGGCTTACGCCCCAGGTGGCTCCGAAAAAGAACAGCAGCAGCCCCAGCGTCACTAGGCGCCGCCCGGCCACGGCCGTCAGCAGGCCCTGGTAGCGGCGGGCCAGCGCGTCGTACTTTTTATTGAAACCGCCAAAAAACCGACCCAGCAGCCCTTTGCGCTGGGCCGTGGCGTCGTGCTTGAGCAGGAGCGCGCACAGGGCCGGCGTGAGCGTCACGGCGTTCACGCCCGAGATGACGATGGCGATGGCCAGCGTGAGCGAAAACTGCCGGTAGAACACGCCCACCGGCCCGTCCATGAACGACACCGGGATGAACACCGCCGACATTACCAGCGTGATGGCGATGAGCGAGCTGCTGATTTCGTGCATGGCCTCAAAGGTGGCGGCCCGCGCCGGCAGGTGCTTCTCCTGCATCTTGGCGTGGACGGCCTCGACCACCACGATGGCGTTATCCACCACGATGCCAATGGCTAGTACCAGCGCGAAGAGCGTGAGTAGGTTGATTGAAAAGCCCAGCACCTGCATGAAAAACAGCGTTCCCACCAGCGCCACTGGCACTGCCAGCGCCGGGATCAGCGTGGAGCGGAAATCCTGCAAAAACAAATACACGACCAGGAACACCAGCAAAAACGCTTCCACCAGCGTGCGCAACACTTCGTGGATGGAAGCGTCGAGGAAGCGCGACACGTCGTAGGCGATGCTGTACTTCATGCCGGGCGGGAAGCTGGTGGCTTGCAGCTCGGCCATGCGGGCTTTCACGTTGGCAATCACCTCGCTGGCGTTGGAGCCGGGGCGCTGCTTGAGCATGATGGCCGCCGAGGGCCGCCCGTCGGTTTTCGAAGACATGCCGTAGGTGAGCGAGCCAAACTCGACGTCGGCCACCGCCTGCAGGCGCAGCACCGAGCCGTCGGGGTTGGCCCGGATGACGATGTTGCGGTACTGCTCGGGCTCGAACAGCTTACCGGTGTAGCGCAGCACGTACTGCATGGGCTGTGCCCGGCCGCCCGAGCTTTCGCCCGATTTGCCGGGGGCCGCCTCCACGTTCTGGGCCCGGATGGCGGCCACGATTTCGTCGGTGCCCACGTCGTAGGCCGTCATGCGGTCGGGCTTGAGCCACACCCGCATCGAGTATTCGCGCGAGCCCATGATTTCGGCGAAGCCCACGCCGTTGATACGCTTCAGCTCCTGCAACACGTTGATGTCGGCGAAGTTGTAGATGAACTTCTCGCCCACCTGCGGATCGTCGCTCGTGATGTTGAGGTAGAGCAGCATCGAGTTCACCTCCTTCTCCGTCGTCACGCCGGCCTTGATGACTTCCTCCGGCAGCTCGTCCAGGATGGTCGTCACGCGGTTTTGCACGCCCACGGCGGCTAGGTCGGGGTCGGTGCCCACCTCGAAGAATACCGTGATAAGCGTCACGCCGTTGTTGCTGCTCACCGACGACATGTACGTCATGCCCGGCACGCCATTGATGGCGCGCTCCAGGGGCGTGGCCACGGCCTTGGCGCACACCTCGGCGTTGGCCCCGGTGTACTTGGCCGTCACCGTCACCGAGGGCGGCACGATATCGGGAAACTGCGTGATGGGCAGCGTGAACAGCGCCAGCCCGCCCAGCAGCACCAGGAACACCGAAATGACCAGCGACAAAATCGGCCGGCGGATGAAGAGGTCGAACATGGAGAAATGCGTTGTTGATGAGCCTGTTCAGATAGGCCGGCCCGGCGGCCTAAAGATGATTCTGGTCGGCCTGCCGCCCGGTGGGCTACTGCGCGGCCAGCAGCGAATCCATTGCCACCGGGTGCGGATTAATTCGCTGGCCATTTTTCAGCCCCGGCGCGCCTTCGTACACCACCCGCTCGCCGGGCCGAAGGCCCTCCTTCACCACGTAGCAGGGCCCGCTGCGGGCCTGGGGCTGGAAGCTGCGCATGTGGACCGTATTGGCTTTGTCTACCACGTACACGTAGTTTTTGTCCTGAATTTCGAATACCGCTTTCTGGGGCACCAGCAGGGCCATAGGCAGCGTGTTGGTGAGGCGGATGCGGCCCGAGGCGCCGTGCTTGAGCAGGCGGTCGGGGTTGGGGAACCGGGCCCGGAAAGCCAGCGAGCCGGTGTTAGGGTTGAACTCGCTCTCGGTGGTTTCGATGCGGCCGGCCAGCGGGTAAGCCGAGCCGTCGGCCAGCGTCAGGCGCACCAGGTCGGGGTGGCGCTCAGGGTGTAGCTGCCGCGCCTTCACGTACTCCAGGTAGTTGCCCTCGGCCACATTGAAGTAGGCGTACACCGCGCTCAAATCCGACACGGTGGTGAGCAGGGTGCCTTCCGCCACCACGCTGCCCACCTTGAGCGGAATGCGGTCGATAACGCCGTCGAACGGGGCCCGCACCAGCGTGTAGCTCAAGCCGAGGCGGGCGGCGGCCTGGCCGGCGCGGGCGTCGGCCACGCGGGCGTCGGCCTCCTGCACCTTGCTGGTCGAGAGGGCCAGCTCGGTTTTGGCGATGATGTTTTTGCCCACCAGCAGGCCCACCCGGCCACGTTCGAGGCGGGCGGCGCTGGCCTGGGCCCGGGCGCTGGCCAGCGCCGCCTGGGCTTGGCTCAGCTTGTTCTGGTAGGCGCTGGCATTCAGCCGGAACAAGGGCTGCCCTTTCTTCACGGGGCGGCCCTCGTCCACGAAAATGTGCTCCAGGAAGCCGGCCACCTGGGCCCGCACCTCCACGTTGCGCACGGCCTGCACGTCGGCCACGTAGTCGTGAAACAGCTCTTGCTCAGAGGCTTTCAGCGTCACGACGGGTAGCGCGTCCAACGCCTCGGCGGCTTGGTTCCGGCTTTTGCCATCGGCCGAGCAGCCGCCGAGCCCCGCGGCCAACGCCACGGCCAGCACCCCCAACCAACGCCCCCGGCGCAGCCGCGCCCCCGGATTTTTTAGTGCTGAATGCATGTGCGGCGCAAGAAATTGGTAAGTTAATGTCTTGAAAGAAAGTATTTTACTCGTTAGCGAAAGCTGGGCTGGGGGCCCTGGCCCGCAGCTGCGTCAGCAGGCTGTCTTGCTGCTGATGCGCGGCCTGGCAGCGGTCCAGCAGCCGTTGCGTCAGGCGCAGGTCGGCGGTGGTTTCGGCCAGTTCGGTGTCGTCGGGACCCGCCTCGTTGCGCGCCGACAAGAGGAACCCGTTCAGCCCCAGCGACAACGCCAGGGCCCCGGCCAGCAGAAATACCAGAAAAGTCGTGGGCCGGGATTCGAAGCGCATCGTCGCAGGCGGGCAGCAGTGGGCAGTGGGAAGACGCTACAAAGGACCCGCCCCGACATTAGAACGGTGTGAGAACCGTATTAGAAAAGATGAAAATCCGATGAAATTATCGCGCTGGCCCGGCGACGGCAGCTGTCCGGCCGCCCCCGAAGCTGGCTGCTGGCTACCCAATAGCCAGCGGGGCCGCCGGCAACCACACCGTGGCCGTAGTGCCCTGCCCTTCGGTCGAAGCCAGCTCCAGCCGGCCGCTGTGGCGCCGCACAATGCGTTGAGTCAGCGGCAGGCCCAGGCCGTAGCCAGGCCGGCCCAGGGCCCCGGCGGCGCGGTACAGCTGCTCATAGACGTGGCTTAGCTCGTCGGGACTGAGGCCGGGGCCGGCATCGCTGATGCGCACGCGCAGCGTGGCCGGGCCCTCGTAGGCCAGCTCGGTCAGCACCGGCCCGGCCGAGTAGTTGCCCGCGTTGTCGAGCAGGTTCAGCAGGGCCGTGGTGAGCAATTCGGCGTTGCCGGGCAGCACGAACACGTCGGCTTCCGCCGCGACCGGCAGCTCGCCGAAAGCCAGGCGCCACTCGCGGCCGGGGTACTTGGCGCGGGCAAAATCCAGGGCCTGGCTCAGGCACTCGTCGAGGCGCACGGGCACGAAGGCGGGCAGGGCCCCGTCGGCCTTGGCCAAGGCCAATAAACTATTGGTGAGGGCACTGAGGTGGCGGGCGGCATCCAGGGCCTGGGCCAGGCTCTGGCGCGCTTCGGGCAGGGTGGTGTCGTAGGCCAGGGCCGTTTCGAGGGTGCCGGCCAGCGTGGTGAGGGGCGTGCGCAGCTCGTGCGAGGCGTGGGCCAGGAAGGTTCTTTGTGCTTCGAACGCTTGTTCCAGGCCCGCCAGCATGGTATTGAAGGCGTGGGCCAACTGGGCTAGTTCGTCGCGCCCGTTGCCCTCCGAGAGGCGGCGGCCCAGATTGGTGGCCGAGATACGCCCGGCCTGCCGGCCGATGCGCGCCACCGGCCGCAGCGCCGCCCCCGCAAAATACCACCCCGCCAAGATGGTGAGCGCCAGGGCCCCCACGTTGCCCAAAGCCAGCAGCAGGCCCAGCTGCCACAGCTGGGCCCGGCCCGCCCGGTCTTCCGCCGACACAAAAATGCGGTAGTAGCTCCCTGCCTGGGCGTGCGCGTGCGCCAGGGCTAGGCCCACCGCCTCGCGCGGCCCGGTGGCCGGGTAGGTGGCCAGCTGGTCGGGCTGTAGGCCCGCCAGCCGGGCCCGGTTGGCGGCCTGGTCGATGTCGTCGGCACTGCTGTAGCGCAGGGCATTGCCAGGGCCGTAGATGCTGATTTGCTCGCCTGGCAGCGTGAGCAGATCGCCCCGGCGTAGGCTGCCCAGCCCGGTTTCGAGCTTGTGGCTGCGCACCAGCAGCCGGCCGGCCAGCGTGGCGCTGGTACTCAGTCGGTGCTCAAAGCGCTGGGCCCGCGTGTTGGCGTTGAAGTAGTAGATGAACGCCGAAAAGCTGACCTGGATGCCCAGCACCAGTAGCGTAAACCGCAGCATCAGCTTGTTGCGAATCAGCATTTTAGCGGGTAATGGCTTCCTGTCTATTGCACGCGCATCACGTACCCCATGCCCACCACGGTATGGATGAGCTTGGGTGAAAAATTGCGGTCGAGCTTCTTACGCAAGTAGCTCACATACACGTCAATTACGTTGGTGGTAGTATCAAAATCCAGCTCCCACACCCGCTCGGCAATATCCACGCGCGACACGATGCGGCCTTGGTTGAGCAGCAGGTGTTCGAGCAGCGAGTACTCGCGGGTGGTGAGGTCGATGCGCTGCCCGGCGCGGGTCACGATTTTCGAGTCCAGGTTCAGCTCCAGGTCGGCCATGCGCAGCATTTGCGGGGCACCGCTGTCGGCGTAGCGCTTGGTGAGCGCGCGGGCCCGCAGTAGCAGCTCTTTGAAAGCAAAGGGCTTGACCAGGTAATCATCGGCCCCGGCCTCAAAGCCGATTTCCTTGTCGGCCAGGCTGTCGAGGGCCGTGAGCAGCAGCACGGGCACCCGGTGGCCGCCCGCCCGGATGCGGCGGCACAGCTCCACGCCGTTGAGGTAGGGCAGGTTCACGTCGAGGATGATCAGGTCGTGGGGTTGCTGCTCGTAGAACGACCAGCCCGTGCGCCCGTCGTAGGCCACGGCCAGCTCGTAGCCCTCGTGCTCGAACCCCTTTTTAATGAACGACGCCAGCTGGGGCTCGTCTTCGACCAGCAATATTTTCATAAAAGCAGCTTTACTTGCTTGATAGCCATACGTCCGGGCCCCCGAACAAGGACGGGCCGCCCGTCCTTGTTGGCTATGCCGGGGCTAGAGCTGCGGCTCTACCTGCCCGCTTATTTCGCGGCAGTAAGTGATAAAGTCGGAATTGACCGGCTCCAGGCCGGCTTCACGCATTTTAGTGGCTACTTGGCCGCGGTGGTAGCTGGCGTGCACCACGGCGTGGGTCAGCACGTCGCTCACCTGGCTGTCGAACGCATCGCCCTGCGAGTTGGTGTATTGAATGTGGCGGGTCAGCTCGGCGTCGTCGGCCTGCTCGCAAAGCTGGCGGAATGGCTCCGACGTTTGCTCGTGCCAGTGGTGCAGGCCGGCCAAGTCGTGTTCCTGCCACACTTTGAGGGGGCTGGCCGCGCCGGTGAGGCGGGCCAACCAGATGGCTTGGGCATTAATGACGTGGCTGAAGATGCGCAGCGCAGCGGGTGGGGCCACGTGGCCGGCGGCTACCGACGAGTCGAGGCGGCGCAGCAGCGTTTCGTTGGCCCACACATTGAAGGCCCCGAGCTTGTTAATGGTATTGACCATAAAAGGGTTAGGGATTAGAATCTAAAAAAATTAAGAGCTAGCGGAAGCCGTTCACGCGTCAAAGCTAAGGCGTACCCAGCCGGTTAAGAAGGCGCGTCCAGCTCCTGATTTAGAATCACCGCGGGTCCTGCCACACTAGCTTTTCGTCGGTTTTGTGCTTGTCGAAATCGGCGCACTGGTTGTCGCCCTTTCCCGTGATGCCGCCGTCGGGATGGCACAGTACGTGGCCCTTGGTGTCGTACACCGTCGATTGCTGGTCGCAGCAGGGGGCCGTTTCCCAGTAAATAATTTGGTCGCGGTACTGGTAACGGTAAATGCGCACGATGGGGTACTGCTTGCGGTGGCCCAGCGTTTCGGAAATGCGGGCCTTCAGCCATTGGGGACGGGCGGTGGTGTCGGCAGCGCTGACGCGGGTAGGCACGGGGTCCACGGTGTTGGCCGAGGTTGGCGCAGGCGTGTCATTGCCCGACACGTTGGGGCCGGTGGGCGGCGTGGTGGGGGTGCCTACCACTACGCGTTGGGGACCGCAGGCGGTAGCCAACAGCGTGACGGCAAAATAGATAAACGCTTTCATTTATCGGTTAAAATTTATTGTTTGACAAACAACGCGTCGGCTGCAGAACCACGACCTCGGCGGTAAATAGCCCGCTTCAGTCGCATTGGCTTTTCCACTTACGCCCGAGCTAAGCAATGGTTGGCAATTCGATTCGCCCCAACAGCCTATAGCTGTTAACTGCTAAATGAAAAGATATGCGGCCCAAATACCAGGGCCCCCACCACTAGGGCCCCCAGCGCGGCCAGCAGCACGGCCCCGGCGGCCACGTCTTTGGCCTTGCCGGCTAGTGGGTGGTAGTTGGGCGAAGCTAGGTCGGTGAGGGCTTCGATGGCCGTGTTCACTAGCTCGGCTGCCCACACGCTGGCCACAGCTACGGCCACCAAGGCCCACTCCAGGCGGGCCAAGCGGTAATGCAAGCCCAGTCCCACCACGACGACTGTGGCCAGCGCATGAAAGCGCAAATGCAGCTCCGAGCGCAGCGCCGCCCCCACCCCGCGAAACGCGTGGCCGAAGCTGGCCGCCCGCCGCCGCAGCGCCTTGGCGGGCAGGTGCCGGGGCCACGGGCTACGCATCGAACTCGGCGAAAACTGTGTGGCGTAGCACGTCCCACTCGGGCCGGATGATGCTGAAGATGACTGTGTCCCGCCGGACGCTGTCCTGCGTGAGGCGGTGTCGGCGCAGAGTGCCTTCCTCGATGGCCCCCATGTGACGCATGGCCTGCTGCGACTGCAGGTTGCGGCTGTCCGTTTCCAGTTCCACCCGCTCGCACTGCAGGGCCCCGAAGGCGTGGCACAGCAGCAAATGCTTGGCCGCCCGGTTCAGGCCGGTGCGTTGAAAGGCCGTGCCCACCCAGGTGTAGCCAATGCTCAGGCGCTGGTCATCGGGAAAAACATTGTAGTAGCTGGTGCTGCCGGCCAACCGCCCGGTGGCGCGGTCGACGATTGCAAAGGCGTAGCGCTGACCGTCCTGGCGTGCGTGCACGGCCGCGGCCAAGTAAGCGGCTAAACTCACGGCGTCGTCGGCGCGGGTGAGGGTATAGCGCCAGATTTCGGAGTCGAAAGCCACGGCTTTCAAGGGCTCGAAGTCGGCGGTTTCGAGGGGCCGCAGGCGCACGCGGCGGTTTTCTAGCACAAGGTTCTTGGCAAAATCCATAATAAAGTAAAGATGCCGTAAAAAAAGAAAAGCCGTTCCTTTTGGAAGCGGCTTTTCTTGATGAGTTGGCGGGATTTACTATTTTACCAACAGGTCTTTTACGGCCCCGGTTTGCTTGTCAACCTCAAAAGCTGCGCGGTTAGGCACGCGTTTGGCCCAGTCGGTGCGGGGCACAAGCACCTGCCAATACGCCCCCAAGTCGTTGGCGCGCGCCGAGTCCACGACGTATAGGTCGGCGTCGGGTTGGCTTTGCAGGTAGCGGTCGATGGCGGCGCGGGCCTCGGCGGCGGTAGGAGCCGTTGGCGTCGTCGGCATTTGAGCGGTGGTGGTGGTGGTGCTGGCGGTGGTATGCGCGGTCGTGGTGATAGGCACGGCCCGGCAGCCGGCGAGCGCCCAGACTACGAGCAGGATGGAGAACGAAAGTTTCATTTTGCAGAAAACGAGGAGAGGAGCAACTGGAAGGCTAACGTAAAACTGCGCTGGCTTAGTTGATGGGCGGTCCTAAGGCCGTCGTGGCGGCTTCGGCGGCCCGCTCGCGGGCCAGCTTCTCGTTGAGGCGGGCGGCGTCGCCACGGCGCACCACGCGGGCGATGTGGATGCTCAGCTCGTAGAGCA
Organism: Hymenobacter sp.; assembly: GCA_031428075.1. Lineage (GTDB taxonomy): Bacteria > Bacteroidota > Bacteroidia > Cytophagales > Hymenobacteraceae > Hymenobacter. The sequence continues at coordinate 19,546 of JANPOR010000163.1, forward strand.
GGACGATGGGAATGGTCACGATGATTTGGGCCGTGACGTCGGGCGGGGTGATGATGGCCGCGATGATCAGAATGACCACAATGGCGTGCTTGCGGTAGAGCTGCATGATTTCGGGCGTAATCAGCCCGGCCTTGGCCAGAAAGAATACAATCATGGGGAGCTCAAACACCAGCCCGCACGAAAGCGTCATAGTGGTGAGCGTACTCAAGTAGCTCTGCAAGTCAATCTGGTTCTGGATGCTGGGGTCGACGGTGTAGCCGGCCAGAAAATTGATGCTCATGGGCGCGGCCAAGTAATAGCCGAAGAGCACGCCGAAAATGAAGAGAATCGACACAAAAAATACCGCCCCGCGCGAGTTGCTGCGCTCGTGTGGGTACAGGCCGGGCTTCACAAAGCGCCACAGCTCCCAAAACAGGTACGGAAAAGCCAGCACGCAGCCTACGACTACCGACGTACTGATGTGCATTGAGAGTTGCCCGCTCATCTCCCGGTTTTGGATGATGAAGTTGACGTGGTCGGCGCAGGGCTCGGTCGAACCGAAGAGCTTGCCCACTTTGCAGAACATCTGGTAGGTCCAGAAGTCGGCCCGCGAAGGCCCCAAAATCAGGGTGTGAAATAGGAAGCTCTTGCAAAAGAAGGCAACTGTGGCAAAGACCACCACCGAAATCGCCGCCCGAATGACGTGCCAGCGCAGCGCCTCCAGATGGTCGATAAAAGACATTTCGTGCTGTTCGCCCAGCGTAGGAGATTGATTCGGTTGCACAGAGCAGGGATTGGAATAAGGAGAGCCGCGGTCCCGTTTTG
>JANPOR010000164.1:0-3467 GCA_031428075.1 Hymenobacter sp.
TCACGGCCTTGGAGTGGCCCCCGTCCAACTTCCTCAGCGTAATCTACCCGCCCATGAGCAGTATGGTGCTGGGGGTCGCGTTTGGAGCGGCCGTAAGACGGCCTGCGCTGCTGAGGACCCCGACGACCCCGGCCGTGCTGCGGACCTGGCTTTGGGGCCCAGTGCTGGCGCTGGGCATAATGGCGATAGTGTTTCGGCTCCTGAGCGCGGGCGTGCAGTTGTAAACCTGAGAAAATACTTCACAATAAAGCCTGTTCCCCAACGTGGGAAACAGGCTTTATTGTGAAAAATCAGTGGGCCCTACGCTTCGTATGCTGGCGAAAACGTGCCTGCTGGCTGGCCATCGGCGGTGGGGTAATCGGTGTAGCCGTCGGCGAAACCGTTGGGACCGGGGGCGTAGAAGGTCGCCAGATCGGGCTGGGCCAGTGGCAGGCCGGCTTTCAGGCGCTCTACCAGGTCGGGGTTGGCGATAAAGGGCCGGCCGAAGGCCACTAAATCGGCGCGGCCGCTCTCCAAGGCCTCTTCAGCGCGGGCCACGGTGTCGTAGCCGCCGCTGAGAATGAGGGTATTGGTAAATCTTTGGCGGATGGTAGCCACCGTCTCTGCCGGTACGCTGGGGGCCCCCATGCTCTGGTGGTCGACCAAATGCACGTACACGACGCCAATCTTTTGCAGCTCTTCGGCTAGGTAGGCGTAAGTTTCGTCAATTTCGGGGTAGTGCGCCATGTCGTTGAACGGGCCCCAAGGCGAGAGGCGGATGCCGGTGCGCTCGGCCCCGATGGCCTCAGCCACGGCGCGGGTTACTTCGAGTACGAAGCGGGCTCGGTTCTGCACACTGCCGCCGTAGCTGTCGGTGCGCTGGTTGGCATTCGGGTTCAGGAATTGCTCCAGCAGGTAGCCGTTGGCTCCGTGCAGCTCCACGCCGTCGAAACCGGCTTCCATCGCCAGCTTGGCACTATGCACGTACTCGTCGCGCACCTGGGCCAGCTCCTCGGGGCGCAGGGCGCGTGGCGCGGGCTGGGGCTGCATCTGCTGCTGGTCGGTCCACATCTCGCCGACTGCGGCCACGGCCGATGGTGCCACGCCCTCGGCGTCGGCCGGCAGGTTGAGGGGGTGGAACACGCGGCCGGTGTGCATCAACTGCACAAAAATGTGGCCGCCGCGGTGATGCACCGTTTCGGTAACGCGCTGCCAGTTGGTGGCTTGTTCTGCGTTGAACAAGCCCGGAATGCGGGCATAGCCCAAGCCGTTGGCCGCCGGCGAGGTGCCCTCAGTGATGATGAGGCCGGCGGTGGCGCGCTGGCGGTAGTACTCGGCCATCAGCTCGTTGGGTACGTTGCCGGGCGCGCGGTTACGGGTCATGGGGGCCATCACAACGTGGTTGGCCAAAGTGAGCGGGCCCAATTGGGCAGGAGCGAAAAGTCTGTTCGACATGGCTGGAATGCTCGGCTGCGTCGGGTCCGGTACGGAGTAAATGAAACGCGCTTATTAATGATGTATGTACACTAATTGTTCAAATAAAAATGCATATATCAGCTATACGCATGAATATCAACCACAAAAAAGCCCGCTTCTTTGTGGGAAGCGGGCTTTGTCTGGCCGTCAGGGGCGGAAATAATTACTTTGCATCGGCGAAGCGCCGGTTTACCTCATCCCAGTTGATGAGGTTGAAGAAGGCGGCGATATAGTCGGGCCGGCGGTTCTGGTATTTGAGGTAATAGGCGTGCTCCCAGACGTCGAGGCCTAAGATAGGCATGCCTTTGCAACCGGTATCGGGCATCAGAGGGTTGTCCTGATTAGGCGTCGAGCAAATTTGGAGCGAGCCGTCAGCCTGCTTGCATAGCCAAGCCCAGCCCGAGCCGAAGCGCGTGGTAGCGGCTTTGGTGAATTCTTCCTTGAACTTATCGAAGCTGCCGAAGGACGTGGTAATGGCTTCGGCAACGGCCCCGGTGGGCTGCCCGCCGCCGTTGGGCGAAAGGATGGTCCACCACAGCGAGTGGTTCCAGTGGCCGCCGCCGTTGTTGCGCACCGCCGGAGCCGCCGTGGCGATGTTGTGCAGAATTACTTCGATGGGCTGGTTCTCCATGGCCGTGCCGGCAATGGCCGCGTTCAGGTTCGTGACGTACGCCTGGTGGTGCTTCGTGTGATGAATCTCCATCGTTTGCGCGTCAAACGTGGGTTCCAGCGCGTTGTAAGCGTAAGGCAGCTTGGGCAGTTCGAAAGCCATAATTGAAAAGGTGAAGGTGAAAAAACGAATTACCTGTATAACCGCCGGCCCCTCCGTGGGGTTGGCAGCGGCGCGCTCAAAGGTAGAGTTATCTACGCTTGGCGCGAAAAAAAGACTGCATTAGGGCCGCGCATTCGTCGGCGCGCACGCCGCCGCGCAACATGGTGCGCGGGTGCAGTAGGGGCCCATACCGCCGGAAACCCGTTTTTAGTTCTTCGGCCCCGTACACCACGGCGTAAAACTGGGCCCAGGCGCTAGCTCCGGCACACATCACGCAAGGCTCCACGGTCACGTAGAGGGTGCAGTCAGCCAGGTATTTGTTACCTAAATGATTAGCGGCGGCCGTGAGGGCCAGCATTTCGGCGTGGGCCGTCACGTCGCGCAGCCGCTCGGTCTGGTTATGGCCCCGGCCGATAATTTGATTTTTCAGCACCACCACCGCCCCAATCGGGATTTCGCCCGCCGCCAGGGCAGCGCGGGCTTCCTGCAAGGCTTGGCCCATGAAGTAGTCGTCCGTCATGGCGCGCAAGATTTCGCGGGGTAAATACTGGTTTCGCGGAGCCTTCGCAGGGCCCCTACTTCAGTACGATGGCCCCCATCACGGCCTGGGCTACGGGCTGCCATTGGGCTTGCTCGTTGGCCGGCGCGTCGAAGGTGAACACGTACATCTGGTCATTCTGCACCGTGTACTGCACGGTCTGGTACTTGCGGATGGCCGCCAATTGGTCGCCACGCCGCGTGTCGGCCACCGTCGACACGAACTCGAACGACACGAAGTTGCGTCCATGAACCTGACGAACTTCCTGCTTCAAAAATTCTACTTTTGAGTACAGCCGTTGGATGCTGGACTTATAGATTTGGAGCAGTACTGTGTAGTCGGGGGCCTGGAAATCGGTGGGCCGGGACGACACGCTGAAGTTGGCGTGGCCGTTGGGGCTGCTGTACACGGCCAGGGGTTTGCGGGCAGCGGGGTATTTGGCGGCAATGCCATCGTCAGGCAGCGGTGCGAAGCCTTCCGGTACGCCCACCGTTAGGCCGGGGGCCAGCTTGGCGGTGGTGAGTTTGAGTTTGGGTGGCACAAAGCCGGCCAGGGCCAGCACTAGCAGCAGGAAAAAGATTCTCATGAACGGACGAGAATTATTGGCGCACCGCCGGGTATTTCACCCGCACCTTTCTCCAGTACACGTAGTTGCCGGTTTTGGCTTCTACTAGGTAGGTGCCGGCCGGAATCTTGCCCAGG
>JANPOR010000165.1:0-4266 GCA_031428075.1 Hymenobacter sp.
TCGTCGGCGCGATCGACCTGTCGAAGCGCAACCCCCGCAAGCAAGCGAAAAACCAGGCCCGGAGGGTGGGGCCCCCCCCTTATCAAGCTACCTTGACAACCGCATCCAATACGGGTGCTAAAAGAGCCTGAGAACGCGCTAGTGAAATTTTTTTTCTATTAGGTTAATTTCTCTGGCGGCGCGCCATAAGGGGGTTGCCAGAACCTTAGCCTTTGGCCCATTCGTAGCAAGGCTCTCTTCATTCGGCAGGGTAGGCCACGCGCTGTAGGCCAGTACGCCCAGCGACACGGCCAGCAGGTAGAACTACGTAAAGCAGCAGCACGCCCAGCGACTCGTGGTGGCCGGCCGCAGCGTAATGGTCAGAACAAACACAGCTGTCTCATCTAACCCATGAAAATCGACCCAACCAAACTCGAACACCTGACGGCCGCCGACATCGACCGCATCATCGAAATGGGATGGGAGGACCGCACGCCCTTCGAGGCCATTGAGCTGCAGTTTGGCCTGTTGGAAAAAGACGTGGTGGCGCTGATGCGCCGGGAGATGAAAGCCTCGTCGTTTCGGATGTGGCGCGAGCGGATGGCTGGCCGTGCTACCAAGCACCAGGCCCTGCGCGCCGATGACGTGGACGGATTCAGGAGTGCCAGCCAGCGCAGCATTTCGCTGAACAAAATCAGCAAGCGATAGGGGGTGCGGTAACGGGGGGCGGGTTTTACCTTTGGCTTCTCATGCGCCAATACCAAACCCTCCTCCGCCAGATTCTCGACCACGGTACGCTCAAAACCGACCGCACCGGCACCGGCACATTATCTGTTTTTGGGCCCCAGATGCGGTTCGACCTGGCCGAGGGATTTCCGCTGGTTACCACCAAAAAAGTGCATTTGAAGAGCATCATCCACGAACTGCTGTGGTTTTTACAGGGCGACACCAACATTGCTTACCTCCAGGCGCACGGCGTAAAAATATGGGACGAGTGGGCCGATGCCGACGGCAACCTGGGGCCCGTGTACGGCCACCAGTGGCGGAGCTGGCCCGACGGCCACGGCGGCCACATCGATCAAATCAGCCAGATTATTCAGCAGTTGAAAACCCAGCCCGATTCGCGCCGGATGGTCGTGTCTGCCTGGAACGTGGCCGACCTGCCGGCCATGAAGCTGCCGGCTTGCCATGCCCTTTTCCAGTTTTACGTGGCCGACGGCAAGCTCTCCTGCCAGCTCTACCAACGCTCGGCCGACGTATTCTTGGGCGTGCCGTTTAACATTGCTTCTTACGCTCTGCTCACGCTGATGGTGGCCCAGGTAACGCGACTGCGGCCCGGCGAATTCATCTGGACCGGCGGCGATACGCACTTGTATTCCAATCACCTGGCGCAAGCCAAGTTGCAGCTCACGCGCGAACCCCGCCCGCTGCCCCACATGTGCCTGAACCCGGACGTGACGGACCTCTTTGGTTTTGAGTACGACGATTTCCGGCTGGAGAATTACGATTCCTGGCCGGCCATCAAGGCGCCGGTGGCCGTATAATCGGCCGAATGAGAAACCGTATTTTTGGGCTGGCCCTGGTGGGGGCGGTGCTGACCGCTGGGACCGCCCGTGCCCAAACCGGTGAGTATGCGGCCCCCGGGTTTCCAATGCTGCCGCAGCGCCGGTCGCTGCCCGCGCCCACAAAGGGCGAGTCCAAGCTGCTTTCGCCCGTTTTGCCGCGCTTTTGGCACGAGCCCGACGCTGGCAAGCAAGCACAAGGCCGCACCAAGTTCTTCGAATTTGTAAGCGAGCAGGCCAAATTCCCGGTCGGGGCCCGGCCGACGGCCGAACACCCCGACGCGCCCCTGCCCACCGGCCGTCTCTTCGTGCGCGTGCTGGTGCGGCCCGACGGCTCGGTGCGCCAGCCGCCCCGTGTGACGCGGCGCGAGCTGGCCCGCCCCGGAAGCGACTACCCACCCGCGGCCCTGCGCGCCCTCGACGCGGAAGCCCTGCGGGTGCTCGGGGCCTTGCGCTTCGTGCGCTCCAAGGCCCTAGAAGATTCGCTGGTGGTGCCCATACGCTTCATCGCGGAGTGAGCCGCTTTACCCCAATGACTCCGGGCGGTGGTACGGGAGTGGGGCCGTTACCCGGGGTCGTTGGGGCGCGAGTTTTGCTCAAAAAGCGAACTGCCGGGGAATGATCAGATTTGGCGTTCAAAGCTACTCTCAAAAACTGCTGCCCAACGCGAAAAAAAGCTTCCTTTGATGCTTGGCGCCGCACTGTTGTTGGTGTCCACCTCGTACACTGTACCTATGAGTTGGGAGCCCTTACTTGACAAAAACCTGAGCAAGTGGGGAAATTATGAGAGCTACCGGCACTAGCTTGGCTACAAAGGCCAGCAGCCCACCGATGCCCAGGGCCAGCCGCTGCCGCCCATCGGCTACGACAAGAACGAGGCGAACGTCTTTTCGGTCGCGATGCAGGACGGCAAGTCTGTGCTGCGCATCAGCGGCGGGCAGTGGGTTGATTTAAGGTGATTTCGCAATTATGTTGGTCGGTGGCAATTTTGATGCGGTTGTGGTGGCTGGTTCGGCATTTGCTGAACGAGTGGGAGCGTCGCACCAGCACCCCGCAGCGGTGGCGCAGCTTGCCGTTGAGGGCTTCGACCACGCGGGTGCCGGCTTTGCCCACCACGTGGGCCGCCGCGGCCAGCACCTGCGTGTAAACCATGACCTAGAGCAGTTCTCAGGCTCGTGTACACGGCGCGGCTGGGGAAGCTCACGAGACTCCTGCGGGGCGGACCCATCTCCAAGAGAGGAGAGCCAGGCGAGTAGTACACCAACTTGGGAACCGCTGTAAATTACACCTGCCACCCTAAATTAACCCATTATCAAATTCCGCCCCTATGGACCGGCTGCAATACGAGCTACAGAAAGAATCCCAACTGGGGCGCCTCACGTTGTTCACCGATGCGGTGTTTGCTATTGCCATCACGCTGCTGGCGTTGGAGCTGCGCCCTCCGGCGGTGGAAGCCGGCACCACCGATGCCCTCATTGCCGGAGGATTGCTGGCCCTGCTGCCGAAGCTGATGGGTTTTCTCATCAGCTTCTTTCTCATTGGCTTCTACTGGACGGTGCACCACCGGCTGTGCGGCCAGCTCATCGATTACGACCAGAAGCTACTCTGGCTGAATTTGTTGTTTTTGCTCACCATCGTGCTCATGCCGTTTTCCACGGCGCTCTACAGCGAGGCCTACCAGCCCAACGTGGTCGTGCCGCTGGCCGTGTACACGGCCAACATCTGGCTCACGGCCGGTACGAGCTGGCTGCTGGCCCGCCACGTGGGCAACCCCGCCGCCGGGCTAAGCCTGCCCCGGCCGCCTGAGCCCGCCGCCCGCCTGGCCTTAGGCTTGCGCACGGCCATGATGCCGGTGCTTTTTGGCGTGGGCCTGCTGGTGGCGGTGCTACTGCCGCCGGCCTGGCGCTGGGTGGGCCGCATGGCCCCGGCCCTGATACCGCTTTACCGCCGGGCTACCCGCCGCTGGGCCAACGCGCCAGCCACCGCGTTGCCCGTCGAGGCGAGCGTCGAGCCCGCCATCGAAGCCACTTAGACCCTAGCCAGCCGCCGGGCAGTGCCGGCCGCGGGTAACGGGTGCGAAAGCTCCACGAGGTCAGCTATTCCATCACCATTCCAGGGGTTCTTCTCTCAAAAGGTACTGTGATAAAAAGCAAGGAATTCGGCATCTTTTTACCTTTAGAGCGGTTCTCCGGACAGTTTACGGTTTTTTGGGCATCTTCTTGGCATGAGAGCGTATTCGTTGGATTTACGGGCGCGGGTCGCAACGGCCTGTGGAGCGCCCGGCCACTCCGTGGGCCGCGTTGCGGCTCAGTTCCGCGGCTCAGTTTCCTTGGTGGCGAAGCTGTTGCACCGTCACCGCACGAGCGGTTCGCGGGCGGCCTCGCCCTTGCGCGGCGGGCCCGCCCCGTGCCCGGACGCGTTCGCCCGCGCCGGGTTGGTCGCTTGCCAGCGCCCGCAGCCCGGTGCGACCTTGGAGGAGTTGCGCGCGTGGCTGGCCGCGCTGGGCGGACCTGCCGTGAGCCAAGCCACGCTGGGGCGGGCGGTGCAGACACTGGACGGGCGGCGAAAAAAAAGGGCGTCCACGCCGCCGGGCGCGACCCCGGCCGCGTGAGGGCCTTGCGGGCAGCCTGTGTCGAAGCACTGTAAGCCGAAGGTTGTACTTATTTTGAGTTCGTGGACGAGGCCCCCCCCCCCCCCCCCCCCCCCCCCCCCCCCCCCCCCCCCC
>JANPOR010000166.1:0-1920 GCA_031428075.1 Hymenobacter sp.
CACCAAGCCCAAAAACGAGGATTACAACGCCACGGCAGGCAAAAATATGGGCGACATCCAGGGCTACAGCGGCAACCAGCCTGGCGACCCGGTGCGCGCCGCCCAGGCCATGTACGACGTGGTGCAGCTCGAACACCCGCCCCTGCACTTGCCCTTGGGCGTAGCCGCCGTGAAGGGTGCCCGCGCCAAAATTAAGGAGCTGAGCGACGAGGTGGAGCAGTACGCCCACGTGGGCGAGGGCGCCGATTTCCCGGCCGCCAAGTAGCCGCCGGGCGGTGGTTCATCGGCCGGTGAGGGCCCTGAAAATCAGCTCTGGGCCCCTGAGCTGCTGAGGAGCTGCCGCGTTTTCACGGCGAGCGCCGCCAAACAATCTGACCCCTTCAGGCGTCTTACTACCTCACTCCGCACAACATTCCATGCCCGAAATGCAAAAAAACTGGTTTATCACCGGCGCCTCTACCGGCTTTGGCGAGGCCCTGGCTAAGCTGTTGCTCGAGAAAGGCGACCGGGTAGCGGCTACCTTCCGCAAGCCCGAGCAAGTGATCGAATTCACGCAAAAAGTCCCCGGCAAGAGCCTCGGTGTATTGGCTGATGTGACCAATGCCGAGCAGATAAAAACCGCCGTACAGCAAGTCATCGACGCATTTGGCCGCCTTGATGTGGTGGTGAACAACGCGGGCTACGGCTCGCTGGGCAGCATCGAGGAAATTACGGAGGAAGAAACCCAGCGGCAGTTCGATGTGAACGTGTTTGGCCCCTTGCGCGTAATTCGGGCCGTGCTGCCCCATTTACGGGCGCAGAAATCCGGCAATATCCTCAACATCACCTCCGTGGGCGGACTGCTGGGCTTGGCGCACGCGGGCATCTACAACGGCTCCAAGTTTGCGCTGGAAGGCATCGGCGAGTCGCTGGCCGTGCAGCTCAAGCCCTTGGGTATTCACGTCACTAATGTGGAGCCCGGGCCTTTCCGCACCAACTGGGCCGGTGCCTCAGCTACGTACCACGACACGAAGATTGCCGACTATGCCGGCACGGTGGGCGCGGGCCTGGAGGCGTCGCTAAGCCGCGACGGTAACCAGGTGGGCGACCCGGTGAAGGCCGCCGAAGCCATGCATCAGCTCGTGCGCCTGCCCAACCCGCCCGTGCACCTGCTGTTGGGCGGGCCCGCCTACCAGATGGCCCGCCAGAAGTTTCAGGCCATCACCAAGGAAATCGAAGACTTCGCATACCTGGGCGAGCCGACCGATTTCTAACGGCAACGGCTAGGACCAAAAAGGAGCCTCCTGCCCGCAGGAAGCTCCTTTTTGGTTTATAGCAGGTCTCGGCTGCGCGCTACACTGCCGTCTTTGTGCTGGGGCCCGGGCCGCAACGGGCCACCCGCGCCGGCCGTACCTTGGGACCATGTCCTACTCTGCCAACGACCACGTGGCCACCTCCTGGGCCCATTTGCAGGAACTGCTGTTTCAGGACACCTGGGACCAGCACATCGGGCGCTTCCGCTCGCCTTACGTGTACCGGGGGCAGCGCTCCAAGAACTACTTGCTTACCACCAGCCTGCAACGCCTGGGCGGCGGCTACCATGAGGTAGAGCACCACTTGCTGCGCAACTTCCAGAAGTATGCCCGCGGCACGGCGGCCTCGCCGGCCGTGGCCTCGGTGTGGGACTGGCTGGCCCTGGCCCAGCACCACGGCCTACCCACCCGCCTGCTCGACTGGACGTACTCGCCCTACGTGGCGCTGCATTTCGCCACCGACGACCTCCAGGCCTACGATCAGGACGGCATCATCTGGGCCCTGAACTACGTGAAAGCCGCCGAGTTTCTGCCTGACGACCTGCGCCGGGCCCTGCGCCACGAAGGCTCCAACGTGTTTACCTCGGACCTGCTGGCGCCGGTGTCCGACGGCCTTCATAACCTCGAA
>JANPOR010000167.1:0-6650 GCA_031428075.1 Hymenobacter sp.
GTCGTGTGCCCGGGCGTGGAGTGCGGCGCGCACGCCATCCTCACGGTGGGCTCGGTGGCTACCAAGTCGCTGGCCGCCTGGGGCATCTACGCCGGCAATCCAGCAGCCTTCGTGCGGGCCCGTCAGATGCGGGCGCGTTGAAGCGCTTGTCACACTGCCAGTTTTTCTTTCGTATTGGTAGTCAGTATTTTGCATTTTTGAAGCACGAAGTGAGCGGCATTCCGGAGAATTAATCCGCCCAGTCTACGGCCCCCAAGGCCCCCTCGGCTTGGGTTTATAAAGGCGCTGTTAAAAAATATCTCCGGGGCCTGGAACTACTTGGAAGGGCCGGCGCCTTGTGTAACTTGCGCACCACTCAAATACCACCTCCGGCTTGTCCATACCTCCCCTCACATGAAATTTTTAGCTCCGCTGCTGCTGGTATGCCTCTGGGCACTACCGGCTGTGGCCCAGCAAATCGTGTTGCGGGGGCAAGTGGTCGAAGCTGCCACCGGCGAGCCGGTGCCCTTTGCTTCGGTATTTGTGCCGCACACCAGCACCGGCGCCACAGCCGATATGGAAGGCAAGTTTAAAATAGCAGTGACCGGAGCCCCCGATTCGGTGGCCGCTTCGGCGCTGGGCTTCCTCACGGCCCGGCACAACCTCACGGGCGCCGCCGACCAAACGGTGCTGCTGCGCCTCAAAAAAGGAGGCGGCGTGGCCCTGGCCGAAGTGCTGGTGCGCCCCAGCGAAAACCCGGCCTTCCGCATCCTGCGCGAAGTGCAGAAGCACAAGCCCCAAAACGAGCGCAGCGCCCTGACTGCCGCCGAGTACGACGCCTACAACCGCATCGAGGTGAGCCTGACCGGTTTGCCGCCCGCTCTGGCCAAGCGCAAGGTGGTGCGCGACATGCGGGCGCTGGCCGTGCGACAGGGTGCCGCCGCCGCCGCCGACCCCGACGCGCCTTTGCCGCTATTTGCCACCGAGGTTGGCTCGCGGGTGTATCAGCGCTACGGGCCGCTGCGCCGCCGTGAAGATCTGTTGCACAAGCAAATGCGCGGCGCAGGGCCCCGCGAGGGCTCCATTCTCTCGCAGATTCTGGGCTCGAATTTTCAAAATTTCGACTTTTACCTTAACTGGCAAAATGTTCTGGGCAAGGATTTTATCTCACCTATTGCCGAGGGCGGACGCCTCACCTATAATTACGAGCTGGTCGACTCGGTGCTGGTGGGCCAGGACTGGTGCTACAAGCTAAAGGTGACGCCCAAACGCACCCACGACTTGGCCTTCCAAGGCACTATCTGGGTTACGGAGGAGGGCTACGCCTTGCGCCGCGTTGACCTGGCGGCCAACCCCGACGCCAACATCAACTTTGTGAGCGACTTGCGCGTTTTTCAGGAGATGACGCCGCCGGCCGATGGGCCGGGCATCGCCGCCCGCACCAAGCTGGTAGTCAGCGTGCAGCCCTCTGAAAAGCAGGCTGCCGTGCGAGTACGCTTCACCACGGTGGCCAGCAATGTGGTGCGCAACCAGCCGCATGAAGTGAGCTTTTACGACGTGCCCATCGTATCGACCATCATGGAGCCGGCGGCGGACGGTAGCGGCGGGCTGGGCCTCATCAGCGGGCAGGCCAAGGCGGGCGACGGCTACTTTGACCAGCACCGGCCCGACACGCTGAGTCTCTCGGAGCAGCAAACGTTCGCCGTGCTCGACTCGGCCCGCGAGTTGCCGTCGGTGCGCAGCACCCTGGACTGGATTGACTTGTTTGTGAACGGCTACAAGCGCGTGGGCAACTGGGAGCTGGGGCCCATTATTAACCTTTACGCCCACAACACCTTCGAGGGCAACCGCTTTCGGATCGGCTTCCGCACCACCCCTGGCATCAGCCGCAACTGGCTGACGCAGGCGTATGTGGCTTATGGCACGTTGGACAGCCGCTTCAAGTACGGGCTGCGCACGAGCTACATCGCCGAACGCCGCCACTGGACGGTGCTTTCCGCTGAACACAAGCACGACGTGGAACAGTTTGCCTTACTCGACAACGACTTTCTGCCCGACAACAACTTGTTCGTGGCCGCCTCGCGCTGGGGCCCTTTCCGCCAGGGTGGGCCCATCATGCGCGATTTGTCCTTGCTGAGCGCTCAGCGCGACTTGTTCCACGGCTTCACCCAAACGCTGACGCTGCGCTACCAAGACATCCGCCCGCAGTTCGCGCTGTTCGCGCGGTATTCGCCACGACCTGATCCCGGCCCGCCGTCCACCGATGCCAACCCTGCTAATTTACGCGTTACCGAATTAGTGGTGGAGTCGCGCTACGCACCCGATGAAAACTTGGTGCAAAGCGAAAACCGTCGCCGCGCCATCGGCCTGAAGAAGCTGACGGTGTTCACGCTGCGCTACACCATAGGCACCGTCGACTGGTTCCGAGGCAACTACGTGTACCATAAATTAAACCTGCTGATGACACATAGCTTGTCGGCGGGCCACCTCGGGCGTCTCAACTACCGGGTCGAGGGCAGCTATATCCCCACCGCGGTGCCCTACCCCATTCTGCGGGCCCCGCTGGGCAACCAAACGCTTTTTTTTAACGCCAACGCGTTCAACGTGATGAATTACCTGGAGTTCGTCACCGACCGCTCGGTGACGCTGCGACTCGACCATCACTTCGAAGGGGCCCTGCTAAATACCCTACCGGGCGTGCGCGCCCTCAACTGGCGCTTGGTTGCCACGGCCAACGTGCTCTACGGCACGCTCTCGGAGCGCAACCGCAACCATTCGGCGCTGGACCTACCCGCTCCTGGCCATCGACCTTACGTCGAGGTGGGCTACGGCATCGAGAATATCTTCAAGTTTTTGCGGGTCGATTTCATCCACCGCCTCACCTACCGCGACTCGCCCAGGGCCACCAATTTTGGCGTACGCCTGGGGGCCCAGTTCCGGCTGTAAGCTGTCGGCGGATGGAAGTGGGATGCTAGGCAGATTCCGCCTCGTAGCCGCCCATGCCGCCCCGCAGCGAGTACACTTCGCCAAAGCCGTGTTCCAGCAGCAACCGGGCGGCGTGTTGGCTGCGCGTGCCGCTGGCGCAGTACACCACGGTGGGCACGTCGACCGACAGGTTGGCCAGGGTCCCGGCCAGCTGGCCCAGCGGCACGAGCCGGCCACCGATGTGATGCCGGGCGTGCTCGTGGGGCTCGCGCACGTCGAGCAACTGCAAGGGCCGGCCGCTGGCCTGCCACACCCGTAATTCGGCGGTGCTGATTTCGGGCACGGGCGACGCAGCAGTCGGGGCCTCGCCGCAGAAAGTTGCGTAATCGACTTCCAAGGCTGTACGCTGCTGCTGGGCGGGCACGGCCCGGAAGCGCAGGGTTTGGAAGCGCATTCCCAGCGCGTCAATCACCAGCAACCGGCCGCTGAGGACGTCGCCAATGCCGGTCAGGATTTTGAGCACCTCGGTGGCTTGCAGCGTGCCCACCAAGCCAGGCAGCACGCCCAACACCCCGATTTCGGCGCAGTTAGGGGCATCGCCAGGGGTCGGCGGCTCGGGGTAGAGGCAGCGGTAGGTGGGGCCGTTTTGGTAATTGAACACCGCCACCTGCCCGTCGAACTTGAAAATGGCCCCGTACACCAGCGGCCTGCCCAGTACCACGCAGGCGTCGTTGACGAGGTAGCGGGTGGCGAAGTTGTCGGAGCAGTCCACCACCAAATCGTATTGCGCAAACAGGGCCAGCGCGTTGGCGGTCGTCAGGACAGTTTGGTAGGGCACGAGAGCGATGAATGGGTTTTGGGCCCTCAGCCGGGCGGCGGCCACCAGGGCCTTGGGCTGGCCCACATCGGCGGTGGCGTAGAGCACCTGGCGTTGGAGGTTACTTTCGTCCACCACGTCGAAATCAAGCAAGCCCAGCGTGCCCACCCCGGCGGCAGCCAGGTATTGCAGCACCGGGCAGCCCAGGCCGCCACAGCCCACCACCAGCACCCGCGCCGCCTTCAGCCGCTGCTGGCCGGCCATCCCGATTTCGGGCAGCAGCAGGTGGCGGCTGTAGCGGTGGGTTTCGGCGGCGGTGAGCGGAACGGTAGCGGAAGGATGCATTGCTGAAGCAGGAGGCCTTTTATCCTGAGGCCACGGCGGCATAACAAAACCCCCAGAGACAGAGTTTTCGCGGAGCCAAGGGACCCGGGGTCCATCGGAGGCGCCCTACTATCTTTGCCCCGCAATGTATTCCGTTTCAGCGGACGCGGATTGCGCTTTTTATACCGAGGCGCGGAGAGATGGGCTCGACGAACCGCCGGCAACCCCCCAGCCGCAAGCTGGCAGGGTGCCAACCGACAACCGGCGCTGTTGCCAGCCGTCATATAAAAAATCTGCTGCCGTGGCTATCGCCCGTTTTCTCTTCGTTGCTACTCCCTCCCCTGCTCGCCTGGCCCATTGGGGCTGTTGTTGCAGCACCGGCGGCTGCGCGTAGCACCCATCGAAGCCATTGGCGGCTTTTTATTGATTTTTTTGGGTTGATGCATTGCCCCGGCCGTTGGTACGTCGCAGTGCACCTATTCGCCTTCCCATTCGTTTCCGTATTTATTATTTCTCTTTTTCATCATGGTTGATTCTCCCAGGCCGATTGGCATCTATTACGAGCACCCTGATTGGTTCAAGCCGCTGTTTGCCGAGCTCGACCGCCGGGGCCTACCTTACGAGCGCATCGACGCCGCCCACCACAGCTTCAATCCCGGCGAGAGCGAAAGCCCTTACGCGCTGGTGGTGAATCGCATGAGTTCGTCGGCGTACCTGCGCGGGCACGGGCAGGGCATCTTCCACACGGCGGGCTTCACTACGCACTTGGAGCGGCTGGGTGTGCGCGTCATCAACGGCTCGCAGGCCACCAGCATCGAAACCAACAAGGCCCGGCAACTCGACTTGCTGGCCGGCCTGGGCCTGCAATTTCCCGCCTCGCGGGTCGTCAACCACACTTCGCGCATCACCGACGCGGCCGCCGAGCTACGGTTTCCGGTGGTGGTGAAGGTGAACATCGGTGGCAGTGGCGCCGGCATCGTGCGCTTCGACACGCCAGCGGGCCTGCAAGCGGCCGTGACCGCCGGGCAGATTGACCTGGGCATCGACCAGACGGCCCTGGTGCAGGAATACGTAACGCCGCGCGGCGGCCACATCCACCGCGTCGAGACGATGGCCGGCAAGTTCCTCTACGCAATGAAGGTGTACACCACCGGCGAGAGCTTTAACCTGTGCCCGGCCGAAATCTGCCAGATTCCTGACGAGCCGTCGGCTGATTTCTGCCTGACAGAGGCCCCCAAGAAAGGCATCAAAGTGGAAGCCTTCACGCCGCCCGCCGAGGTGATTGCGGCCGTGGAGCGCATCGTGGCGAAAGCCGGCATCGACGTGGGTGGCATCGAATACCTCATCGACGACCGCACTGGCGAGGTGCTGTTTTACGACATCAACGCGCTGTCGAACTTCGTGGCCGACGCCGTGAACGTGGTGGGCTTCGACCCCTACGCTCGCTTCGTGGACTACCTCGAAACCCAACTCGAACCGGCGCACGCCCAACTACAACCCGCGTAATGAAATACGGCTATTGGATGCCCGTCTTCGGCGGGTGGCTGCGCAACGTGGACGACGAGCAGATGTCGGCCGACTGGAGCTACGTGAAGCGCTTGGCGCAGCGAAGCGAAGAATTAGGCTACGACCTCACGCTCATCGCCGAACTGAACCTCAACGACATCAAGGGACCCCAGGCGCCGTCGCTCGACGCCTGGAGCACGGCGGCGGCCCTGGCCGCCGTCACCGAGCGCATCGAGCTGATGGTGGCTGTGCGGCCCACCTTCCACGCGCCGGCACTGCTGGCCAAGCAGGCGGCCAACATCGACCGCATCAGCGGCGGCCGGCTCACGCTGAATGTGGTATCGTCGTGGTGGGAGGACGAGGCCAAGAAGTACGGCGTGCATTTCGAGCAGCACGACGACCGCTACGCCCGCACCGCCGAGTGGCTGCACGTGGTCGACAATCTCTGGAAGCAGGACCACTTTACTTTCCAGGGCAAGTACTACCAAGTGACGGACTCGATGCTGCAACCCAAGCCGCTGTCGCGGCCCCGGCCGTTCATCTACGCCGGGGGCGAGTCGGAAGTCGCCAAAAACCTAATTGCCGCCCAGTGCGACGGCTACGTGATGCACGGCGACGAGCCCGCCGCCATCGGCCGCCGCATCCAAGACTTGCAACAGCGCCGCGACAAGTTGGGCCTGCCGCCCAT
Organism: Hymenobacter sp.; assembly: GCA_031428075.1. Classification (GTDB taxonomy): domain Bacteria; phylum Bacteroidota; class Bacteroidia; order Cytophagales; family Hymenobacteraceae; genus Hymenobacter. Next base: position 6,240 of record JANPOR010000167.1, read on the forward strand.
GAAGTTCGGCGTGGCCGCCTATTCCATCGTGCGCGACACCGAGCAGCAGGTGCAGCAGGAAATTGCCCGCATCACCAACGTGCAAAACTCGGCCGCCGGCTACGGCAACTACCAGCAGTGGCTAGCCGGCACCCAGCTCGAAAACCAGGTGTCGCTGCAAGACTACTCGGTGTCGAACCGGGGCCTGCGCGCGGGCCTCACCGGCACGCCCGCGCAGGTAGCCGAGCGCGTGGCCGCCTTCGAAGCCGTGGGCGTCGATTTCCTCCTCATGCAATGCAGCCCGCAGCTGGAGGAGATGGAACGGTTTTCGGAAGCGTTTATTCGTGTGCTGGCATAAGCGGGTTTGGGAATTGAAAAGGCCGCCGTGCTGCGAGAGCACGGCGGCCTTTTCCGTGAAATTATTTCGGAGAG
>JANPOR010000168.1:0-21496 GCA_031428075.1 Hymenobacter sp.
TGACTACGTTGGATAGCGCGCCGTACTGCCGCTGCTGTGCGGGCGCTGCCGTGGAGTATTTGTCCCATAGGTCTGTGCGAAATTCCTGCCCGGAAAATACACCATCACGCTCTGGGACTATACACCTAGGGCGTGTTTTCAGGTTCGTGTACATTTTATCGTTCAACGTTCGCCTCACCCCCCAGCCCTCCCTCCGAAAAGGAGAGGGGGAGCCTAACATGACAGAAAAATGTACATCAACCTGGAAACTACTGTAGGGGCAGCCTTGGCGAGGCCGCGGATGTTACGCCCGCCGCCCACGCTTCAGATACTTATCTTTTGTACTGATTTCGACGTCAATCGGCTTCCCGTTTGCCACAGAGCCCGTACATTTCATCATGCCGCTTCCGCGCACTCCGATTCTTACCTCTCGCCTGCTGTTGCGCCCTTATGAGCCCGCCGATGCCGCTGTTTTTTTCGACCTGCTGCACCAAAACCGCGCTCGCCTGCACACTTCTTTCCCCGACCGCCTGCGGGCCGTGTCCGATGCTATCGGGGCCCCCGCCGCTTTGGCCACCTTCGCCGCCGACTGGCACAGCGGGCGCTTCTATGTGTTGGGCATTTGGCACCGCGAAACCAGGGCCTACCTCGGCGATATTTGCCTGATGCCTCAAACCGGTGGCCAGGCCGAAATTGGATACTACTTGGCGCGCGAAGCGGAAGGCCAAGGCTACGCTCGTGAAGCCTTGGGCGCCGTGTGCCAATTTGGGTTTGAAATGGTGCGGGCGCAACGCCTGCTCATCCGCTGCTTCGCCGACAACACCCGGGGGCAGGCCGTAGCACTTGCTGCCGGTTTCCGGCCCGAAACGCCACCGGCCCGCTTCGCTTGGTTCCGCAACGCCGACGCTGTGAGCCTTATCCGCCGCTTCGTGCGGGAGCGCGCCCGGAACGGCAGATGAGGCCTTTAGTGCGGGCAACTGCTTCGGGACCTGCAAGGCAGTTGCTATGATTTTTAGCTCGTGGGGGCCGCACCATGAGGCGGTTGCCAGTGCAGGGCCCCCACGAGGCAGCGCTTATTGCCCCACGCGCACCCGCTGGCCCACGTTGCCGAGCAGCCATTCCTGCCGAAAATTCAGGTAAAAGCCAAACGAAAAGTCCAGCAGCTGCCGGTTGAAATCGTACACCGGCTCCACGCGCACCGTCAGGGCCGCGGCGTCGAAGATGCGGAAATCGCGCAGCAGGCGCAACATCAGCAACCGGCGCTCGGCGTCGGTGTAGCCGGGCGTGCCGTAGCGCGAGGCAATGGACTGGTAATAATTACCCCCCAGCGGCGCGTAGAACTGGTGCCCACGCCAGAAGCTCAGCATCGCGTCCACGTAGCGGGTTTCGAGCGTACCGTTGACGTATAGGCCGTTGCCACTGGTGTAAGGCAGCCGGAACACGGTCGAATGGTCGTCGGATGCGAGGGCGTAGGCGTTCAACCGAAGGGCCTGCACCACCGAGCCGCCCAACGGCACCCGCGCCACCACGCCCGTGGCGTAGTTGAACAGCGTCTGGATGGGCGCGTGCAGCGTGTCGATTTGCCCGCCGTGGTGCTGGGCCGTGAATTGAAATGGAATCGACACCTGCACCCGGCTGTCGGGGCCTATGACGCGAAAGCTACTGCTGAGGCCTCCGGCAATCTGCTCCTGGTAATTCACGCCGGGGTATTCCTGCTTCAACCAATCAACCCACACGTCCAGCGATACTCGCTTAATATTCAGTCGGTACTGCAAACCTTCCTCCAGCGACTTCAACATCACCCGCTCAAAATCGAACAGCGGCTCGATGTAGTCGTGGTTCAGGTTAGCGCGGGTGTTGCCGAAAATAAACTGGCTGGGGCCGTGCGTCCAGGTGGCGCGGTAGGTGGGACGCACCTGTTTCAATAATGGATTGCCAAAGTCTTTCCACAGGAAAACACCGGCTTCGAGGCGCAGTTCTTTGATGGGGTAGTAGACGAGCTGCGGGTTGAGTTGGGTGCCGAACAGCGTGTAGCCCTCCACGATATCGTTGAAGTACTCGTTGTCTTTGAAGAAGGTAAAAGACTTAACCTGCAAACGCAGTTCGCCGGCTTGCGGCTCGACAGGGGAATCAAGTCCTTCTGTATCCTTTGTAACAGGCAGCACTTCTACGCTCTCCCTACTTCGCCCCGGCTCGGACGAGGTAAACGCCCGGTTGTCCAGCTGCGCTTGCACCGTGCCCGCCGTAATCAGCACGGCCCCAATGGCTACTAAAATTCTTAGAAGATTCCTCATAAATTTCCAATCCCAATGGCACAAAACCGGGGGGCCTGGTGTTAGAAAAAGCCGCCTGAATACGACAGCATTGCAAGCTTTGGGTTGGTGAATATTGCCCGGCTGCAACCCGCCAAAACCCCGTAACTTTACCCAAACGTAATTTCTTTTTACAACTCCCTCCCACATGGCATTTGCAACCTCCAAGGCCCCCAAAGCCGAAAAAGTCGACAAACCCGACAAGGCCGAGAAAGGCGAAGTGAACGTCGCCGCCGAGAAGATGAAGGCCCTCCAGCTCACCCTCGACAAGTTGGACAAAGCCTATGGCAAGGGCACGGTGATGAAGCTCTCCGACAACAAGGTAGACAACATTCCGAGCATCAGCACCGGCTCGCTTAGCCTAGACATTGCCCTGGGCATCGGGGGCGTACCCCGCGGCCGCGTGGTGGAAATCTACGGCCCCGAGTCGTCGGGCAAAACGACCCTGACCATGCACATGATTGCCGAAGCGCAGAAGAAAGGTGGCATGGCCGCCTTCATCGACGCCGAACACGCCTTCGATAAATCTTACGCCGAGAAGCTCGGCATCGACACCACCAACCTACTGATTGCCCAACCCGACAACGGCGAGCAAGCACTGGAAATCGCCGACCAGCTGATTTCTTCGGGGGCTATTGATATTATCGTGATTGACTCCGTGGCCGCCCTCGTGCCGAAAGGCGAATTGGAGGGCGACATGGGCGACTCGAAAGTGGGCCTGCACGCCCGCCTCATGAGCCAGGCCCTACGCAAGCTCACCGGCACCATCAACAAAACCGGCTGCTGCTGCGTGTTCATCAACCAGCTGCGCGAGAAAATCGGCGTGATGTTCGGCTCGCCCGAAACCACGACCGGCGGCAATGCCCTGAAGTTCTACGCTTCGGTGCGCCTCGACATCCGCCGCATCGGCCAGATCAAGGAGGATAAGGACAACGTGACCGGCAACCGCACCAAGGTGAAGGTGGTAAAAAATAAAGTCGCGCCGCCTTTCAAGGTGGTCGAGTTTGACATCATCTACGGCCAGGGTATTAGCAAAGTGGGCGAAATCGTCGACTTGGGTGTCGACATGGGTATCATCGGCAAGTCGGGTTCGTGGTTCAACTACGGTGAGACCAAGATTGGTCAGGGCCGCGAGGCCGTGAAAACGCTGCTGCTTGACAACCCCGAGTTAGCCGACGAGATAGAGGCTAAAATCCGGGCCATGGCCAAGGGCGACACTGACGTTATTCCGGTAGACCTGAGCGGCCCCGAAGACGGCGACGACACGCTGTAAGACGGACGGGAGCCGAGCCAACGGTTAGTTACATTTTTTAGCGGCTGGTTCGCAATCTGTCTTTTAAGCTTTCGCGTTCGATGTACTTTAAAAAGCCCGCTGCCATCCGCAGTGGGCTTTTTTGCGTTTTTGTTTTAGGGTTGGCACTGCGTTTGTCTTACGCGGGCCGTCTCTACCGCTTAATTTCGCCTATTGTTTTTGTATAATGCGCCGCTGGATTTACGCTACGCCGCTTTCTTTGGTGCTTCTGGCTGCCCAACCGGCCCCCGGTCCCGGTGGAGCCATGCGCTACCTCCCGCAGTCGAGCTTCGGACGCGGCGAGGTCATCAACTACAAGGTGCATTACGGCCTCATCAACGCTGCCGAAGCCACCGTGGAGACCAGCGGCAGCCTGGAGCGCGTGGCCGACCGGCCCTGCTACAAGGCCACTGTGAGCGGGCGCACCACTGGCTCGTTCGATTTTTTCCTGCGCATCCGCGACCAGTGGCGCGCCTACATCGACACCGCCAGCATTTTGCCCCTGCGGGCCCAGCGCGACATCACGGAGAAAGGTTACCATAAAAAGGAAACCGTTGATTTTGACCAGATCCGCGACGTGGCTGACGTGCAGGACCACAACCGTGAGAACCCAACCCGCACCTCGGTAAAGGTGGCCAACAACTGCCTGGAGTTGGTGAGCGGTTTTTATTACTTGCGCACCCTCAACCTCGACCGCATGCGCGTGGGCGAAATCGTGCGGATGCCAGCCTACTTCGACGGCAGTAATTTTCTACTCGAAGTGGTATACCGGGGTCGCGAAACCGTGGAAACCAAGGCCGGCACAGTGCGCACTTTCAAGCTCGTGCCCAAAATGCCAAACAATAAGATTTTTAAGGGCGAGAACGCTATTTCGGTGTACCTATCCGACGACCGTAACAAGATTCCGGTGCTGTTTCAGGCCGAAATGTTCGTGGGCACGGTGAAAATTGACATGTATCAGTACCGGGGCCTGAGAGGGCGGCTGAACATAGTGCAATAGCGCGGACTCTGCGCCGCCGGCGACGTCACACAAACGTAACACGGGCCTGGCGCGGCGCGGGGTAATTTTGTGGCAATATCGGTTTCACCCTTAGCCCCGCACCATGACCACTGCGAAACCCCCCGTTTACAAAGTTTTGGTGGTCGACGACGACCCGGACATCGTGGAGCTGCTGGAATTTAACCTTAAAAAGGAGGGCTACCTCACTGCCTCGGCCAGCGATGGCCGCCAAGCCTTGGAAGTGGCCCCCGCCTTTGGGCCCGACATTATCTTGCTCGACGTGATGATGCCCCACCTCGACGGCATCGCCGCCTGCCGCCTGCTGCGCGAGCAGCCCCGCTTCAGAGACACCTACATCCTATTTCTGACGGCCCGCGCTGAGGAATTTTCCGAAGTGGCCGCGTTTGAGGCCGGTGCCGACGACTTCATCGCCAAACCCATCAAGCCCCGGGCCCTGCTCAGCCGGCTGGGGGCCCTCAAACGCCGCGACCACGACCCCCATGCCGCTGTGGAAGCCATCGAAATCAATGGCTTGCGCATCGATCGCACCGGCTTCGCTGTGTACCAAGACGGCCGCAAAATCATACTGCCCAAGAAAGAGTTTGAGCTACTGGCCTTCTTGGCCGCCGCGCCCCACAAAGTATTCAACCGCGATGAACTGCTCCAGAACATCTGGGGCAACGACGTATTCGTGCTCGCCCGCACCGTGGATGTGCACGTCCGCAAAGTGCGCGAGAAAGTGGGCGACCACCACATCCAGACCATTAAGGGCGTGGGGTATAAATTTAATGCGGATTAGAACTGGTGGGCAGTCATTGCTGCTGCTACGCGGTTGATATACGGTGAGCAATGGTCGTTACGACTATTGCTCATTTTCTTTACCTTCCAACTCACTCGAAGCAAACCGCTTCTCCTGAACAACCGCTCACCGCTAAATGAACCTCTCTTCGCGCACCGTGGCCATCCTCATCGCGCTGCTGGTGGCGGGCGTGCTCACAAGCTGCGCGCTGGTGGTGCCCACGCTGCCCCAGCGCGAAGCGTTTTTGGTGGGGGGCATCACGGTGGCGGCGTGCTTTCTACTGGTGTACTTGTCGTTTGAGGCATTAATTTTTCGGGAAATCAACGGTATTTACGCCGGGCTGGAGCACATCAAGCGCAAGGAATTTAAACAGTTGAGTAATAAGTTTTTGTTTCGGCCCGAGCCGGTGAAGCGGGTGCGCGACGAGATTTTGCGGATGGCCGAGCGCCGCCAGCAGGAAATTGACGAGTTGAAGCGCCTGCAGGCCTTGCGCCGCGAGTTCCTGGCCGACGTGTCGCACGAGTTGAAAACGCCGCTTTTCGCCGCCCAGGGCTTCGTGCATACCGTGCTCGACGCCGAGGGCCCCGACGACATCGACCCCGCCACCCGGCACAAGTTTTTGGCCAAAGCCGCCACCAGCCTCGACACCTTGGACGCGCTGGTGCAGGATTTGGTCACTATTTCGCAGCTCGAGCAGGGCGTGGTGCGCCTGCGCCGCCAGCGCTTCGACCTGGTAGCCTTGGTGCACGAAATATTTGTACTAGTAGAGGAAAAAGCCCGTCGCCGCGGTACCGCATTAGAGCTGTTTCCGCCCGCGCTGGCCACCACCGGCTTGTCCGTGCTAGCCGACCGCAACCGCATCCGCCAGGTACTCATCAACTTGATTGACAACGCGGTGAAGTACGGCCGCGACCAAGGCCAGGTGCGGGTGTCGCTCGTGGAGGGCAGCCACAGTGTGCGCGTGGTGGTGCGCGACGACGGCCCCGGCATTGCCCCAGAGCACCAGGCCCGCATTTTCGAGCGGTTTTACCGGATCGACAAAAGCCGCTCGCGCGAGTCGGGCGGCTCGGGGTTGGGCCTGGCCATCAGCAAGCACATCGTGGAGGCCCACAAGTCCGCCATCCGCGTAAAGAGCACCGTGGGCGAGGGCACCGTCATGGAGTTCAAGCTTTCCAAGCCCAAGGCGTTATAAACGCGGAAGCCGGGCCCCGAACAGCGGGATTGGTTTGAACTTTACTTTAAAAATCAGCGCGCAGATGGGCAGCAAAGTCCACGTCCTAAGCTTTTTCTTGCTGCTGTGGTGGGGCCCTGTGGCCCACGCCCAAGCCAGCCTCCGCCTGAAATCGCCCGACGGGCAGCTGGTTTTCGGTTTTCGACTGACGCCCCGAGGCCCTGTCTATCAGGTCGATTTCTATGGTCAGCCGGTCATTACCGCGTCCTCGCTGGGACTAGTATTTCGGGAAGCTGGTGCCTTTGGAGCGGGGCTTAAGGTGCTGAACACCGAGATTTCCAAAACTGACGAGACCTATGCGCTGCCCGTGGGCAAAAACAGCCGGGTGCGTAACCGGTATAACCAAGCAGTCATTGCTTTGCGGGAAAAGACAGGGGCCGGCCGGCGGGTGGATCTGGTGGTCCGGGCCTTCGACGACGGCTTAGCGTTCCGCTACGAGTTTCCAGCGCAGAAAGGCTGGAAAACCTACACGCTCATAGAGGAAAATTCCACCTTCGCGCTGGTCGGCAACCCGATGGTACTCACTCTGTTTCGGGAAAATTACTCCACCTCGCACGAGGGGTTTTACAACCGGCTGCCTTGGGCGCAGGTGAAGGCTGACACCCTGATGGACCTGCCCACGCTGTTTGAGTTTCCGGGCCGGGCGTACCTGGCCATCACCGAAGCGGCGTTGCGCGACTATGCGGGCATGTACCTAGCCAAGCACGGGGGCGTGCTGACGGGCCGGTTGTCCCCGCTGCCGGGCCAGACCGAAGTAAAGGTGAAGGCCACGCTGCCGCACCGCAGCCCTTGGCGGGTGATGCTGCTGGGCCGAAAAGTGGAGACCATAATGGAATCAAATATCATTACCAGCCTCAACGAACCGACTGTTCTCAAAGATCTTAGCTGGCTAAAACCCGGCCTGAGCACTTTCCACTGGTGGAACGGCGACGTGGTGCCGGACACCACGTTCAGCCCCGGCCTGAACTTTGAAACCAACAAGTATTACATCGATTTTTGCGCCCGCCACGGCATCGCCTACCACAGCGTCATCGGCTACGGGGGCGTGGCTTGGTACATGAACGACGGCGTGAGCTACGCGCCCGGCCCGCACTCGGACGTGACCCGGCCGGTGCCGGGCCTTGACATGCAGCAAATCTGCGATTACGCGAAGAGCAAAAGCGTAGGCATCCGCGTGTGGGTGCATTGGAAACCGTTTTACGACCAGCTGGACCGGGCCTTGGCCCAGTTTGAAGCGTGGGGCGTGCGGGGCATGATGGTGGACTTCATGGACCGCGACGACCAGGAAATGGTCAACATCCAAGAGGAAATTTTGCGCAAGTCGGCCCAGCACCGCATCCACGTGCAATTCCACGGGGCCTTCAAGCCCACCGGCCTGAGCCGGACGTACCCCAATGAGCTCACCCGCGAAGGCACCCTCAACTACGAAAACAATAAGTGGGGTCCCGCCATGACGCCCGACCACGACCTCGACATGCCCTTTACCCGGCTACTGGCGGGGCCCACTGACTACCACCTAGGCGGGTTCCGGGCCGTGCCGCCAGATCGGTTCAAGCCTCAGTACACCAAGCCGTTGATGGTGGGAACCCGGTGCCATATGTTGGCCATGTACATAGTGTTGGAAAGCTACCTGGGCATGGTGTGCGACTACCCGGCTGCTTATGAAGGCCAGCCGGGCTTCGAGTTCATCGAAGCGCTGCCCACGGTGTGGGACGAAACCCGCGTGCCGCTGGCGGCCGTGGGCCGGTACGCATGCTTTGCCCGGCGCCGGGGCCCCGATTGGTTCGTAGGCACCATCAACAGCAGCCAGGCCCGCACGCTGGCCGTGAAGCTGGATTTCCTGCCCGCCGGCACCTACGAAGCCACAATTTTCGGCGACGCACCGGACGTGGCTACCGACCCCAACCACTTGGTTCGGCAAACCCGCCTGGTGCATAAAGGCGAGGCAGTGGAAATGGTCCTGGCCGCCGGGGGCGGGCAGGTGATGGTGCTCCGAAAAAAATAACGCCGCCGACAGCTGTGCCCGTTCTCTGGTGAATATTCAGTTTTTAATAAAAGTTTGCAGCCTTCAAACCGAGTAAGATTACCGGTTTCGGCGCATTATTCTTCGCCTGTGCCGTGATTGGTTTGATAATTTATAAGTTATGGCTACACCTTTATCCCACGGCAAGCCATTTCCAGCCAACCCATTTCCTACGTTCGTTACTTTCACGGATTGGCACTGGGCCGTCGGTTGATTTACTGGGCCAGCGCTTATCCTGCTTCGTTCTACGTCTTTTTCATCGACTTATCCCGAATAATGAACTTTGACCCGAGGAAACTCAAAGCTTACTTGTGCGCGTTGACGCTACTTTTCCTGGCCGCTCGAAGCCCATTGGCTGCCCAACCGGACCCCTGGCGCATCACGGCCGACAGGGTTGACCCGAGCAATTACTACGGCGCAACGGTGGCCAACGGGATGCTGGGCATCGTCTCGTCGCCCGAGCCTTTCAAGGTAAAAAGCGTGGTGCTCGCGGGGGCCTACGACCAGTACGGTCGGGGCCGGGTAAGCAACTTCCTCAACAGCTTCAACCTGCTAAACATGTACCTGGAGGTGGACGGCAAGCGGCTGGCGGCCAAGGATGCCACCAACTTCCACCAAGAGTTAGACATGCAGCGCGCTGCCCTGACCACCACGTTCGACTACGCTGATAAAGCTACCATTAGCTACACGTACTACGCGCTGCGGCACTTGCCCTTCACCGCGCTGCTGGACGTGTCGGTGGTGGCCAAAAAAGATATTGCCGTCACCGCCGCCAGCGTGATGGAGGCCCCCGACGCCCTGCGCGACGTGCAGAATTACTACAACGAGATTGACCGGCCGCACGTCACCCTCAGCCTGCTTACCTCGTCGGCCCGGAGCCCGACGGGGAAGCTGCAACTGTGCGCATCCACCAGCTTTCTGTTCAGCGAAGCGCATGGGCAGGAGCCCCGCGTCATCCACGAAATGTGGGACAACAACATGCACCTGATGAAGTTCAGCAAGACGCTGAAGGCCGGGCAGACCTACGGCTACGGCGTAGCGGGGTCGTCCATTACCTCGGCCCACCACGCCGACCCGCTGAACGAAGCCGAGCGCCTGACCATTTTTGCCCGGCTTGAAGGGAGGGAGCGCCTGCAGGCCTTCCATGTCAAGGCCTGGAACGATCTCTGGAAGAGCGACATCCAAATTACGGGCGATGCGCAGGCGCAACAAGACGTGCACAGCATGCTCTACCACCTCTACAGCTTCTCGCGGGCAGGCACCGGCTTCTCGCCCTCGCCGATGGGCCTCTCGGGCCTGGGCTACAACGGCCACGTGTTCTGGGACACCGACCTGTGGATGTTCCCGGCCCTGCTGGTCCTGCACCCGGAAATTGCCAAATCGCTGATTGAGTACCGGTACCAGCGCCTGGAACCGGCCCGGCGCAACGCCTTTGCGCACGGCTACCAAGGGGCCATGTTCCCGTGGGAAAGTGCCGACACGGGCGTGGAAGAAACCCCGGTGTGGGCCCTGAGCGGTCCGTTTGAGCATCACATTTCGGCCGACGTGGCGCTGGCCGCCTGGCAGTACTACTGCGTGACGCAGGACCGCGACTGGCTGCGCGAGAAAGGGTGGCCCATCATTTCCGCCACGGCCGATTTTTGGGCGAGCCGGGTGGAGCGCAACGGTCCCGGGCACTACGACATCAAGAACGTGGTAGCGGCGGACGAGTGGGCCGAGAATGTGGACAACGACGCCTTCACTAACGCCGCCGCCCAGCGAAACCTCCAGGTTGCCACGGCCGCCGCCCAGCTCCTCGGCCTGCGCGCCAACCCCGACTGGCTACATGTGGCCCAGAACATACCCATCCTGAAAATGGCCGACGGCGTGACCCAGGAGCACGCCACCTACCGCGGCGAGGGCATCAAGCAGGGCGACGTGAACCTACTTGCCTATCCGCTGAAAATGGTGACGGACCCGGCGCAAATTCGCAAAGACCTAGCTTACTACGAAACGCGCGTGCCTACCGAAGGCACGCCCGCCATGACCCAGGCGATTTTCGCCCTGCTGTATTCGCACCTGGGCGACGGCGACAAGGCCCGGCATTTTTTCCGCGATGCCTACGAGCCGAACCTGCTGCCGCCCTTCCGCGTGATTGCCGAGACCAAGGGCGGTACCAACCCTTACTTCGCCACCGGGGCCGGCGGCGTGCTGCAAGCGGTGCTGATGGGTTTCGGTGGGCTCGACATCACGCCGGCGGGCATTGTGCAACGCAAAAGCACCCTGCCCACGGGCTGGCAATCGGTCAAAATCACGGGCGTGGGGCTCCAGCACAAAACGTATTCCGTGGCCCGCTGACGGAAACAGGGCGCGGCCGCGCGACGCCACGCAGTGGCGCCATAGCCCCTGCGTCAGATTTAACAGCTTTCCTTAACTCTCCATCTTATGGCTCCTTCTACCACTCCGGCGCCCACTACTGCCAACCCCCTAGCGGCCCTGCCCTTCGGCGTGTCCTGAGCATGAAACGAGCGGCCCTCGCCACGGCAGCGCGGCGGCTCTAGCGGCCAGCTATAGACCGGGGCAGCCGGCCGGGCTAGCGGTACCTTTGGGCTTACTATGAAGCTTCCGAATTTCGCCGACCTTGTGTTGTTTGAGAACGATGACTACCTTATCGTCAACAAGCCGCCCTTCCTGGCCACCCTCGACGAGCGGGTGGGCGGGGGCCCCAACATGCTCCGCTTGGCCCGCCAGCACCACGACGACATCCAGGCAGCCCACCGTCTCGACCGTGATACTAGCGGGGCTCTGGCCTTTGCCAAGCACCCCGAAGCCTACCGCCACCTGGCCATGCAGTTTGAAAACCGCGAGGTAAAGAAGCAATACCACGCCGTGGTGTGGGGCACCCCGCAGCTCGACCATCAGCTCGTGGACCGCCACATCGAAACCACTACCCGCGGCAAGGCCCGCCTCGCTTACAAGGGCAAGGAGGCCGAGACGTATTTCACCACCCTTGCCACTTATACCCGCCACGCCCTCGTGCTAGCCGAGCCCGTGACCGGCCGGATGCACCAGATTCGCTTGCACTTGCAGTACCTCCAGGCCCCCATTGTGGGCGACGTGGCCTACGGCGGCGAAGATTTTTACTTGTCGTCGCTCAAAAAGAAGTTTAACCTGAAAGAGGGCGAAACCGAGCAGCCGTTCATCAAGCGTTTTGCCCTGCACGCGCTGCAACTGCAATTCGCTGGCCTAGACAGCGAAGAAATTACCGTAGAAGCCCCGTACCCTAAGGATTTCCGGGTGCTAGTGGACGTGCTGGCGCAAAACCGCTAGGGCCCTAGCCAACTGCTTTTCAGCGGGGAATAGCCGAACTCCGTTTGCATTCTGCCAGAAAAAAGGTACCTTTGTGTCCGTTTTTCCCGAAGCCCAACCGGCTCTGGGTTTATTTTCAATTGTTTAGCCTACCTATTCTCCGACTCATGGACCACCTGAGCTTCAAGACGACCCACGTCAACAAGGCCAACGCCCAGAAAAGCTGGGTTATCGTCGATGCCAGCGTAGCCCCGCTGGGCCGCGTATGCAGCCAGATTGCCAACATTCTGCGCGGCAAGCACAAGCCGTCTTTCACCCCCAATTCCGACTGCGGCGACAGCGTGATCGTCATCAATGCGGACCAGGTGCGCTTGACGGGCAAAAAGATGACCGAAAAGGTGTACATCACCCACTCGGGCTACCCAGGCGGCCAGAAGCGCCGTACCGTGCGCGAGCAAATGAACCGCGATTCGCGCCGCGTGATTGAGCACGCCGTGAAAGGCATGCTGCAAGGCAACAAGCTGGGCGCCGCCCAGTACCGCAACATGTACGTGTACGCCGGCACCGAGCACCCCCACGAGGCCCAGCAGCCCCGCGCCATCGAACTCACCAACCTGTAGGCCAACATCGACCCCAGGCCTTTTCAATTCATTCATTAAATGGCAATTACCAACACCTCTGGTAGAAGAAAAACCTCGGTGGCCCGCATTTACATGCAGGCCGGGCAAGGGAATATCACTATCAATGACCGGGACATGAAAACGTACTTCAGCAACGAGCTACTGGAGAACGTCGTGAACCAACCCCTCACTCTCCTCGAACAAGTCGGCCAGTACGACATCAAGGTGAACGTAAAAGGCGGCGGCATCTCGGCCCAGGCCGAAGCCATCCGCTTGGCCATCACCAAAGCTTTGGTGAGCAACAACGAGGAAACTCGTCCGGCGCTGAAAAAAGAAGGTTTCCTGACCCGCGACCCGCGGATGGAGGAACGCAAAAAGTTCGGCAAGCGCAAGGCTCGTCGCTCGTTCCAGTTCTCGAAACGCTAAAACCAGGAGGACCTTTATCATGGCTCAGACAACCTATAAAGACCTGCTCGAAGCAGGCTCGCATTTTGGTCACCTCACCCGCAAGTGGGACCCCAAAATGGCGCCGTACATCTTCATGGAGAAGAACGGCATCCACATCATCGACTTGAACAAGACGCTGGTTTCGCTGGAGTACGCCTCCACCGCCATCCGCAACATTGCCAAAAGCGGCCGCAAAATCATGTTTGTGGCCACCAAAAAGCAAGCTCAGGAGATTGTGACCACCGAAGCCGAGCGCCTAAAGATGCCTTTCGTCACCGACCGGTGGCTGGGTGGCATGCTCACCAACTTCGCCACGGTGCGCAAGTCGCTGAAGAAAATGTCCACCATCGACAAGATGGTGAAAGAGAATACGGCCTACGCCGCCCTCGCCAAGCGCGAAAAGCTGATGATGTCGCGTGAGCGCGCCAAGCTCGACCGCGTGCTGGGTGGTATCGCCGACCTCGGCCGCCTGCCCGCCGCCTTATTTGTGGTGGACGTGAAGCGCGAGCATATCGCCGTGAAAGAAGCTCAGAAGTTAGGGATTCCGGTGTTTGCCATGTGCGACACCAATTCAAACCCCGAGCTGGTGCAGTTCCCGATTCCCGCCAACGACGACGCCTCGAAGTCGATCCAGCTTATCGTGGGCGTGATCGGTAAGGCGATTGAAGAAGGCCTGTCGGAGCGTAAGGTGGACAAGGAGGACGCCGACCGCAAGGAGGCCGACGAAGCTGCCATTGCCGAGAAAACTGCTGCTGACGAGGAATAAGCGCCTTTTCGCACTTTGAAAGAAGGGAACCTTCGCGAAGCAGTTGGCTCCGGGGGTTCCCTTCTTCTTTTTGATTCTACACCCAACCCCCACTTACTCTAATGGCCGCAATTACCGCCGCAGACGTAAACAAGCTCCGCACCATGACCGGTGCGGGCATGATGGATTGCAAAAAAGCCCTCGTGGAAGCCGATGGTGACTTCGAAGCCGCCCGCGACATTCTCCGCAAACACGGCCAGAAAATCGCTGATAAGCGCGCCGAGAACGAAACGTCAGAAGGCTTGGTGCTCGTGAACGTGAGCGAAGACGGCACCACCGGCAAACTGATAGCCTTGGCTTGTGAAACCGAATCAGTCGCTAAAGTGGCCAACTTCCGCGAACTAGCCCAGCAAATCTTGGACACGGCCGTGCGCACCAACGCCGGCACCAAAGAAGACTTGCTGGCCGCTACTGCCGCCGATGGCTTAACCATACAGGAGCACGTGACGGACCTGATGGGTAAAATCGGTGAGAAGCTGGACGTGACTTACGCCACGCTGACCGCTGAGAAAGTGGCTTCATACGTTCACTCTGACAGCAAAAAAGGTGTGCTCGTGGGCCTGAAGAACGTGAGCGGCGCTGACACTAGCGAAGTAGGCCGCGACGTGGCCATGCAAATCGTGGCCATGAAGCCGGTTGCCGTAGACAAAGACGGCGTGGATTCGGCGACGGTAGAGCGCGAGATCGAAGTTGGCAAGGAGCAGGCGCGCGCCGAAGGCAAGCCCGAAGCCATGCTGGAGAAAATTGCCCAGGGCAAGCTCAACAAGTTCTACAGAGATAACACACTCCTGAACCAGGAATTCGTGAAAGACAACTCGAAAACCATCGCCCAACTGCTCGACGGCACGTCGAAAGGCATGACAGTTTCGGACTTCAAGCGCGTGGTTATCGGGGCATAATTGTCTCGTTTAGCTGCATTAGAAAACCCCGCTGGCATTATACTGGCGGGGTTTTTATTATATCTAGATTGAATATTTTATATATAATATTAACCTTAGGAAGCATGCACTACTTTTTAAAATTGATGTGGTTTGCAGGTTCCTATATATTTAACAGCATTCAATTTAGTACACTACGGCTCATAGGAAACGAGTGGAATAAAGTCATTCTATCCAGCCCATTTATTTTGACCGGCTTTTACATTGGATGGACTTTTTTTCGTGGCAACGGCACAACAGCGTGGATAGTCACGGCTGGGAACACTATTGCTTTTGTGTTTACAATCGCAAGCCTGTATTTTGGCATGTGCTAGATTATTTTTGCCATGCCTGCACTCGCGCCGCGGCATTCTCGCGGATGTTCATGTAGAATAGTCCGTAGTCAGCGATGTGGAAGGAATGCCGCAGTTCGGGACGGCCGGGGAGCCGGAAGCGTGGGTAGCCGCTGGCTTTGGGCGGCGTAATCCAGAGCAGGCCTTGGTGGATTTGGGCGTCGGTGACATGCGGGTCGACGCCTTTAAAATCGGTGCCCATGCCGCCGCGGTTGAGGGTCGCGGGGGCCTCGAGCGTGTCGAGCGTCCAAGTGAGGGGATTGGTGACGGCCAAGCCGTAGTAGGGCGGGTAGTCGAAGCCGTGCTCAGCCGAATTCCAGGACACGAAGCATCCCGTGGCCAGCGAATCGGGGCAGGGGCGGATGGTTTGGTACTCGTTTGGCTTCACTTGGCAGCCGATGAGATAGGCGGCAACCAAACGCTTACGTAGCTGCGGATCGTTATCAAAAAAGTCATGGAGCAGGCGCGTGGCGTGGGTGGCTCCCTGGCTGTGGCCGGCGATGATGATGGGCCGGCCCTGGTTGTAGTGGGCGAGGTAATATTGAAAAGCAGCCTTCACGTCGGCGTACGCCAGATTGAGGGCCCCTGTACCGTCGGGGGCCTGGCCATCGAAAAACGAATACAGCGTGGCCTGCCGGTAGCGCGGGGCATAGATGCGGCCTGCCGCGTTGAACACGCTGGCTTGGTTGCGGATAGTGGTACGGTCGGTGAAGCGGTTGAGGCGGTCCTGGGCTAGGTCGGCGTTCCAGCTACCGCGCCAGTAGTAAGTGGTGGGATGAATGAAGAATACGTCGGCCGCAGCTGTCGCCTGGTAGTCGTGCAAACCGGCGGCGCGGGGCAGCGCATCGGCTGAATCGCGGCGGGTGGGCAGGGCCGCCCAAAGGCTATCCTGAGCATAATCAGGGCTGGGTGTGGGGGCCGCCGTGCCAAACTCGTGGCCCGGCTTCAATAGCTTGAGGCAGCCGCTGAGTGGCAGCAGAGCCAAAGGAACCCACCAAGCCCAGCGAAGCGCTAGAGCAGCTGGCAACAGAGAAGAGAACAAACGCATAGCTGCAAAAATACGCCCGGACCGGGCGCTGAGGCCCTGAGCCGTTTGCCACTACTGAAGCGGCCGCAACGCTACGGCAGCATCGTATTTTCCAGCAACTTCTCTTGACGCAGGTAATCGATTTTGAAATCGGACGTGAGGCGTACTCGCACCTGGGTACGCGTTTGCTGGTGTTGCTGCAACGACGTCCGGACCGAGCGCCCCACCTCGATGTAGGTGGCGGTGCGCGAGCCGTCGGCAACCGGCGAGCTCACGCGCAGCGAGCCCGGCGCGATGCTAGCTTGGTAATCCTGAAACTCGGGAAAATGGTTGCGGGCCAGATTATTGGCGATGGCGTCGGGAGTGATGTTGCGCAGCGTGAGAAAGCGCTCAACGCTGGGCGCAAAGTGGGCCCCGGCGTCGAAGGGCGCAGCGTGCAAGTCGGCGTAGTAGCTGGCCAGTGCGTCGCGCACCGGCTGTTCGGCGGCCGCGGCCGCATCGGAAGTAGGGGCGCTAGCGGAACGAGGTACAGGATTGGGGACAGCGGTATCGGCGGGCGGTGCAGCGGGGACTACCACAGGCGCGGCGCTATCCACGGCAGCCGGAG
Organism: Hymenobacter sp.; assembly: GCA_031428075.1. Lineage (GTDB taxonomy): Bacteria > Bacteroidota > Bacteroidia > Cytophagales > Hymenobacteraceae > Hymenobacter. The sequence continues at coordinate 16,700 of JANPOR010000168.1, forward strand.
TTGGGGGAGCAGTGCGGGGAAATGTGCGCACCGTTTCGGGCGCGGCAACGGGCGGCAGCTCAATTTTCGGGGCCTGAGGGCCCACTTCGGGGACCAGGGCGGTGGTATCAGCAGCGGTGCGGCTGGCGCTGGTCAGGTGCTCGGAAGGGCGTTGCCCTTTTAGCAGATACGCCACCAGCAGGGCCAGCAGCAGCAGCCCCCCGCCAATCAACACGTAGTTCAGGACCGACGAGCTGGCTGGGGGTCCTAACTCCGCCATAGCCTCGTCTTCAACGGCCGAAGCGGGCGGAATCGGCGGTGGCGCGGCGGGCGGCGTTTTAAAGACCGGTACCGGCGCAGAAACAACCGGCGCGGGCACGGGAGCCGATACAGGTGCAACGGGCAAAAATTCTGCCGGCGCTGCCGGCGGGGGCCATAAAACGGCGGCCGGCCCCGGCACGACGGCCGGCGGGCTGACTGTTGCCGGGGCCCCGCCTTCGGCTTGCAGCAGGGCTAGCAGCGCCGACGCGTTTTGGCCTTGCAGCAGAACGGCCACGCGGCGGTCGTAGTCGCGGTCGGTGATCAAGCCGTTTTGGCGGTCGCGCCGGAGCTGACGCAACTCGGCTAGGGCGGTTTCGAGCGAAGGGTCCACGGGGGCGTATTATTTGCGGCCGAGGGCCGTGAGGCGGTCGCGGCGCTGCTGCAAGCGCCGGGCGGCGGCCTCGCGCAATTGCACGTTAATGAGTTGGGCCGACGAATCCTGTCTGATTTGCAAGCGGTTGGCTACATTCTGCTTGAGCAGCGACTCTATTTTAGCCAGGTTATTAGTGGTATTCGATTTGGCGGAGGCGGTACTTCTATCGAGCCGATCCTTTTCTTTTTCGGCTTTTTTCAGCTTATTCTCGGCATCGGTCACTTGCTCACCATAGGACTTGAGGCGGGCAGCACTGGCGAAGTTTTGGAGGATGCCGCGCAGGGCGTTGAACTCAGTGGGCGTCTTGTCGGGATCGAAGAAAGAATTATCATCGAACGCGCCAAACACGGCCAGCTCGGCCACCGAGTCGGAAGGCGCCACGGTAGTGGCGTAGAGGTCGACGAGTTTGCCCGAAATAGTAGACGCCGGGGTTTGTTTCGCCTTTAGCGGCTCGTTGGCACTGCGGTTGAAATCGAGCAGGCCCCCGCCCTTGAAGCGAATATTGTAATTCTGCTTCATCCAGTCCTGAAAGTAGTTGCGCACCCAGCTGGCGCTGCTTTCCACCTGTACTTTCAGGGCCGCCCGCTCGCGGCGGTCGTAGTTAACAGTACTATTGCGCACGTCGTAGGACTGGCCCGCAGCCGACATGGCGGCCAGCAGGACACTCAGCAGCAAGCAGTAACGCTGAAACATAAGCAGAAAGGCTAAGGGTGAATCCTATGCAAAGTAACCACCCGGGCTGCCTAGCGCAACTCGTGGCGGTCGAAAGCGGCCTGCAAGTCGGCGCGCATGGCCTGAAAGCGCCCGATGGCGGCGGCCAAGAACTCTTCGTCGAGCAACTCGCGCACCTCAGCGTCGGTACCGGTGAGCAGGTCTACTTCGGCCACTTTGTAGGTCTGCTCCAAGTTTCCCTGCTCGAGCTTGAGCAGAAACTTACTGTTCCAGGCCAGCAGCGTGATTTTGACGGCGGGGTGCGGGATGTCGGCAACGTGGCGCATGAAGTTTAACCAAACAGCGGGCCGTGAAGGTAGCATGCCCGGGCACAACCCCACCGCCACCGCCCCGCAGTAGAAAAAGAGGACCCCGCACGCCCGGCCCAACCGTTTTGTTTCACCCTTAACCTGTTATTGCCATGTCCCAGGGAGACAAGTCGAAGTACACCGACAAGCAAAAGCGCCAAGCCGAACACATTGAGGAAGGCTACGAAAAGGAAGACGTGCCCGACCCTGAGGCCGAAGCCCGCGCTTGGGCCACCGTGAACAAGCAGGACAGCGGCGGCAAAGAGCCCGGCGGCGTGGGCCGTAAAAAGAGCGACTAAGCCGCCCCCACCAGAAAGCGGCAATCCCAAGATAAAAAGTCCCTGGCCGCAATACCAGGGACTTTTTATCTTGAGACTACTAAGGCTAAGACGGTTAGCGCCGTTTCCTAAAGCAGTTTCAGAAACTCCTGCGCTATCTTTCGCTACGTTTGCACCCCACCTCATTTCTTTTTCATGGCCTTCTTTCCCTTTCAGCGCGCCCGTGTTGACGGCAATCCAATGCCCAAGAGCAAAGTGCGTGAATGGCGTGACTCTTTCGTTTTTGCGGTTGTGGTAGCCACGCTCATTCGGTGGTCGGCAGTCGAGGCGTACCATATTCCCACGCCGAGTATGGAGCACTCGTTGCTGGTAGGGGACTACTTGTTTGTGAGCAGGCTGCACTACGGCCCCATCACGCCCCAAACGCCCCTGCAAATCCCGCTGACGCACCAAACGGACCCGATTTTCCACCTGAAGAGCTACTCGGACCTGATTCAGCTGCCGGCGTTCCGCTTCCCTGGCTTCAGCAGCATCCAGCGCAACGACATCGTGGTGTTTCATGTGCCGCACGAACAGCAGTACCCAGCCGACCTGCGCACCCACCTCATCAAACGCTGCGTGGCAGTAGCCGGGGACACCCTGCAAATACGGAACGGCCGCGTGTTTTTGAACGGGCAGCCGGGCTTTGCAGCCGGGCGGCCCCAGACGACGTACTTTCTGGAAGTGGCCGCGCCCGACGACGAGGTGCTCCACGACTTTCACACCCACGGTGTGGTGGACTACGAAGAGCCCGCGGGCATCCCGCAGGCGACCACCAACCCGGAAACGGGTAAGCTGGGTTTCTTTGTCAACTGCTCGGCCGACGTGGCGGATTATTTTCGCCGGCAACCCTACGTGCAGGCGGTTACGGTTCCCGCATTCCCCGTACAATTGTTCCCCGACGTGGCCGATTTCCACGGGTCGGCGGCGGCCAGCGCGGCCCCGCACCACTGGCAACTGGACAATTACGGCCCGCTACCCGTCCCCAAGAAAGGCCAGACCATCGCGCTGACGCCCGCCAACGCGGCGATATACTACAAAATCGTAGCGCAGTACGAGCACAATCCGGACATTAGATGGCACGACGGCATGATTCAGCAACACGGCCGGCCGCTGACCCACTACACCATCCAACAGAATTACTACTTTATGATGGGCGATAACCGCCACAACTCTGAAGATTCACGCTTTTGGGGCTTCGTGCCCGAAGACCACATCGTAGGCAAGGCCGTATTTGTCTGGCTGTCCATTGACCCTTACGCAGATTTTTTCCACAAAATTCGTTGGGACCGCCTGTTACGCCCCATCAGCTAGCGTTTTTATATGCTGTAAATCACTTTTCATTAACACGTGGAAGCAGCCAAGCCGGGGGATTCGGCACGACACGGCCGCGCAATACCTATATTTCCGACCTTTTCAGGAGCCGCAGGAGCCGCCAACTGCCCGACAAAATTCGGCGCTGTGTTCCACGACTAACCACCAGAACACCGGCACCGCGCCCGCGAATCGCATCTTGAACGACGGGCTCCGGGGGCCGTTCGGGCAGTAGCTGCTTCCTTCGCGCCCGTGGCTGCCCCTTTGTTCTCTGCTTACCGCCTACTGCGGGCCCTTTCCACCACCCCGACGGTTGTTTTCCTGCTACGCTGGCTGCTGTTGGCGGGGTTGGTGGGGGCCCTGGCGGGCACGGCATCGGCCGGCTTTCTGGTATCGTTGGATTGGGTAGCGCGCTGGCGCGACGCCCACCCGTGGGCCCTGGCGCTGCTGCCCGTGGGCGGACTGCTGGTGGGCCTCGCCTACCACCGCTTCGGCAACCGCGTGGTGAAGGGCAACAACCTGATTCTGGATGAGATTCACGCCCCAAGCGCTGTTATTCCGCTGCGACTGGTGCCACTGGTGCTGGGCGGTACGCTCGTAACGCACTTGTTCGGCGGCTCGGCGGGGCGCGAGGGCACGGCCGTGCAGATGGGCGCCGCCCTGGCCGACCAGCTTTCGCGCTGGCTGCCGCGGCGCGAGCGCCGGCTGCTGCTCATCGCGGGCATGAGCGCGGGGTTTGCGTCGGTGTTCGGCACGCCGCTGGCGGGGGCCGTGTTCGGGTTAGAAGTATTTTTATTAGGCTCAGTACGCTACGAAGCGCTTTTGCCGAGCTTCCTAGCCGCCGTAGCGGCCGACGCGGTGACGCGGGCCTGGGGCGTGGGACACACCGCCTACCCCGAGCTGGCAACCCTGCCGCTCACGCTGGGCGGCCTGGGGGCCACGCTGCTGGCAGGGGCCCTGTTTGGGCTAGTTGCGCGGAGCTTTACCGCGCTCACGCACGGCATTACGCACATTTTCAGCAGGATAACCTACTCGCCGCTGCGACCGGTGGTGGGTGGCGTGCTAGTGGCCACCGTCATGGGGGCCCTGGGCACGATGCGCTACGCCGGCCTAGGCGTGCCCGTCATTCTAGAAGCCTTTCAACACCCGCTGGGGGCCCAGGATTTTGCCTGGAAGCTGGCCCTGACGGCTCTCACGCTGGGCGCCGGCTATAAGGGTGGGGAGGTGACGCCGCTGTTTTTCATCGGGGCGGCGCTGGGCAGCGCCCTGGCGTGGGTGCTGCCGCTACCGGTAGCGCTACTGGCGGGCATGGGTTTCGTGGGCGTGTTTGCCGGGGCCGCCAACACGCCGCTGGCCTGCTTACTGATGGGCCTGGAACTGTTCGGCACCCACGTCGGGGTATACCTGGCGCTGGCTTGCGTGGTGGCCTACCTATTTTCGGGCCACACGGGCATCTACGCCTCGCAAGTAGTGG